>CAXTBQ010000004.1:0-55725 GCA_964242065.1 uncultured Terriglobus sp.
GTACAAGCTGCACGTCCGCGTGTTCCTGGCCAAATACCGCGGCTACGCGCCCTGTCCTGACTGCCGTGGGCAGCGCCTGCGTGCAGAAGCGCGTGCGGTGCTGTTGAGCGGACAGAATATCTGCGAGGCAGCTGGCCTCACCATCACGGCAGCACGGCAGTTCTTCGACGCCCTGGAGCTCTCACCCGCGCAGACGGAAATCGCAGGCAAAATTCTCGATGAGGTACGCCAGCGCATCGGATTTCTGGAGCAGGTGGGCCTCGAATACCTGACGCTGGACCGTCTCTCCTCCACGCTCAGCGGCGGTGAATCGCAGCGTATCCAGCTGGCCACGTCGCTGGGTTCGCGGCTGGTGGGCGCACTGTACGTGCTGGACGAGCCAAGCATCGGCCTGCACTCGCGCGATACGGCGAAGCTGGTGGGCATTATGCACGAGTTGCGCGACTTGGGAAACACCATCCTCGTCGTCGAGCATGATCCGGACGTGATCCTGGCTGCGGACCGGCTCATCGACCTGGGCCCGGGTGCGGGCGAACTGGGCGGCACACTGCTGGCCAGCGGCACCGTAAGCGAAGTAAAGCAGGACCCGAACTCCATCACCGGCAAATACCTCTCAGGCCGCTCCCGCATTCCTGTTCCGGCAGAGCGGCGCGAACCCACGCGCGAGCAAATCAAGCTGGTGGGCGCACGCATCCACAACCTGCGCGGCGTGGACCTGGAGATACCGTTAGGCATGCTAACCGTTGTCACGGGCGTCTCCGGCAGTGGCAAGAGCACCATTGTGCACCAGGTGCTGCACCGCGCGCTGCAGCTGGCGCTGGGCGAAGAAGGTGCAAACAGTGACGTACAGCGGCTGTACCGCGAACTACACGGTACACACTTCATTCGTGAGGTCGTGCTGGTGGACCAGTCGCCCATCGGCCGCACGCCGCGCTCGAACCCGGTGACGTACATCAAGGCTTTCGACCTTATCCGTGAGCTGTTTGCCGCGCAGCCGGATGCCCGGCGCAAGAACTACACCGCGGGCAGCTTCAGCTTCAACGTGCCGGGCGGGCGTTGTGATGTGTGCGAGGGTGACGGCACGGTTACCGTCGAAATGCAGTTCCTCGCTGATATCGAGCTGCCATGCGAGGAGTGCAATGCGACGCGGTACAAAGCCGGCATCCTGGAAGTGAAGTATAAGAACCGCAACATTCACGATGTTCTAAACATGACCGTGAAGGATGCTGTGCACTACTTCGCCGGCAATCAGAAGCTTGTGGAGCGGCTGCAGGTGCTGGATGAGGTTGGCCTTGGTTACGTACGGCTGGGCCAATCCGCCACGACGCTTTCCGGCGGCGAAGCACAGCGCGTGAAGCTGGCGTCGCACCTGGCAAGTATCCGCGGTAGCAACGGCAACGCTACCAAAGCAGCCAGCCGCGTCTTGTACATCCTGGACGAACCCACCACGGGACTCCACTTCGCCGATGTTGCGGTGCTGCTGCAGGCTTTCCGCAAACTGATCGACGGCGGCGGGTCGCTGCTGGTCATCGAGCACAACATGGACATCATAAAGTCAGCCGATTGGGTCATCGATATGGGGCCGGAAGGCGGGAGCGGCGGCGGTCAGGTGGTGGCCGTGGGCACGCCGGAGGAGGTTGCTGCAATCTCCAACTCCTATACCGGCCAATGGCTCGCACCCGTGCTGAGGGCGGCAGCGTCTTGAAGATCACTCTGTTAGCGGCATTACTGTCGGCCACGGCAGCCGCCCAGATGCAACTGCCGCCGGGTACGAGCGCTGCCGTATCGCAGGCCCAGGCATCACCCGCGTCTTCTGCCCAGGATCAAGCACTTCAGCGAGTGGAGGAATCACTTGCCGATGGAAAGTACCAGGATGCACTGAATCTGGTGCTACCGCTGGCGGTTTCTGCGGAGAGGAACGAGCGTGTGTTCTACGATTTAGCCTTTGCCCACGACGCGCTTGGCCAGGAGAAAGAGGCAGCGGCAGCGTATCGATCTGCGCTGGAGCGGAAGCCCGAGGACGGTACCGCCCGTGTTTCCCTGGGTCTACTGCTTGCGCGTGGGGGCGACCGTGCTGAGGCCGAGAAGCAGCTCGCACAGGCTGTGAAAACGACGGCGCTCCCGCCTGCAGTGGCAGGTCGTGCGCTTCGCGCCTTGGCGCAGATGCACTTGGAAAGCCAACCCTCACAGGCTAGCGAAGAATTGATTGCTGCCCTCAAGCTCTCGGGAGAGACTACGGAGGATGCGGCGCTTGCCGCCGAGATAGCAGATGCGCAACATGATGCCGCTGCTGCAGAAAAGGCCTATGCACACGCACAAGCAATGGAACCAGCCCACCCCGAAGTAGCGCTCGGCTACGCACGGCTTCTGTCGCGAGAAGGCAAGCATGCCGAGGCGGAAGCGGCGTTGGATTTCGCGCGCAAAGCGCACCCGGAGGACCGGCAGCTTCTCGCGGAGTACGCGTCACAGGAACTGCTGCTGAATCGCACGGAGCGTGTTCTACCCCTGTTGTTGCAGTTGCACGATGCCCATCCGGATGACTCCGCAATCGCGCGTTTACTGGGGACCGCGTACATTGCAAACGGTGACGCGGAGAAAGCCACACCCATATACGCCGCACTGCTGAAAGCAGCACCGGACGACCCTGCCGCACAGGTGGATTGGGCTGATTGCCTGATACGGCAAAAGCGATCGGCGGAAGCGGAGCCTGTGCTGCAGCGGGTCGTCTTCAAGCAAGGAAAAACACTGGGCAAGGACGCCTTAGCGAACGCTGCCGGCATGCTCGCGTTTGCGGCTTCATCCAACCACGATCCGGAGACTGTGCTGACCGCGCTCGCTTTGAGGGACACCCTGACATCGCCATCCGCTGCCTACACTTTCCTTGCGGCATCCGCGCATGATACAGTCCATCACACGAAGCAGGCAGCCGCTCAGTACCGCTTGTTTTTGCAACAGTCGGGCGGCAAGTTCCCCGATCAGGAGTGGCAGGCGCATCAGCGGCTGCAAATTCTTGACCGCACCCGGTAACCAGGTGTACGTCCCGAGCTTTCGGGAGGTGTTGTATGCAGGTTGCGCAGTTTGTAGGTCGTTGTCAGCCCTTTCTAAAGTCGTTGCCTCCTTGCGCGCTCCTGGCGCTGGCGGCTTCCAGCACAATCGCCGCACGCGCAGCTGATAACCCCTTGCTGGTAGACCCGGCGATGATCGCCTCGCTGCAGTTGCGGGCACAGCAGGCGGCACCCCGTGAGCAGGTGCAGATTTACGCAGACTTGGTCGACAAGATCAGTGTGCTAGTCGGCAAGCAGCTGGCAGAAGGCGATGAGGAAAAGGCGCAGCTGACGTTGCATCTGCTGGATACCTGCGCCGCCGAGCTGGAGACCGATCTGAAGCGTGACAGCAAGAATTTGAAACGCACCGAGATGTTGTTGCACACGACGCACCGGCGGCTTGCCGACATGGTGCGTAGCGCTTCCGGCGACATGAAGCCGGTTGTGCAAAGTGCGGTAAATCGTCTGGACAGGGTACAAACAGCGCTGCTTAGCGCAGTTTTTGAGCACTGACCGTGCGTTTCCGATCAAGTACTGCGCTGCTTTGTGCATTCTGCATGACATCCAATGCGCTTTCACAGCGTCACGCTGCTCCACTTTCAGAAGCGGAGGAAGAGGAGGTTCGTGACGCGGCCATCGAACCTGCGCGGCGCATCGCGGTGTATCAATCCATCATTGAAACCCGCATCAAGCGCATTCAGGAAGTGCTGGCAAACACTCGCGCACAGGGCCGCCGCGACGACATCCGAGACAACATGGAGCAGGTTGCAAGCCTGGTAGACGAACTCCAGGACAATCTGGAGGAGTACGACCACGTTCACCGGGATCTACGCAAACCATTACCAAAGCTTCTGGATGCCATGCTGCGCTGGGAATCTGTGCTGAAACAGCCGCCTGACAATGATGTATACAACCTCACGCGCAAGTTGGCGCTGGAAGCTGTGGCTGACGTTAAGAGAGAGACAAGCGAAATGCTGCCGGCGGAGATCGCTTATTTCAAAGAACATCCCCCTTCCAAGAATCCCGACCCGAATACTGTAGGACCAGTGGTCGATGCGGAGCGGAAGGATCCCCGCTGATTCGTGGACAAGGAAAGCCGCTCCCCTACACTGTGAGAAGTGGACGGAGCCGATCTCCAGAACATCTTTCAAACGGCGTACCGGGATCTGCGCCCGCGTGCGCCGATGCCTCTGCTCGAGATCCGCTTCCGCCGCTTTGTCTCGCTGAATACCACCATTCGCCTGCGCGAAGGCAAACTGCTGGTAAGCCTCTCTGACTTGCTGGAGAGCGCACCCGGCTCGGTACTTGAGGCTATCGCCCACATCCTGCTCGCAAAGCTGTATCGCAAGCCGGTCGCACCGGCGCAGGCTGATCGTTATAGGCGCTACACGTCCTCTGCCGCGGTTGTGGAGCGCACGTCCCATACGCGCCAGACGAGGGGGCGCAAGCGCATCGGGCCGGCAGCAGGACGCTTCTTCGACCTGGACGAGGTTTTCGAGTCTGTGAACCGGCAGTTTTTTCATGGTTTGTTGGGCCGGCCGGTGCTCACGTGGAGCGCACATCGCGCGCGGCGCCTGCTGGGCCACTACGACGCGGCTCACAACACGATCGTGGTGAGCCGGGTGTTTGATGGGCCGCTGGTGCCGCGCTTTGCGATCGAGTACCTGATGTACCACGAGATGCTGCACCTGAAGTATCCGGTTCGTGTGCGCGGCGGACGCCGCTGCGTACACTCGCGTGAGTTTCAGGCTGAGGAGCGCCTGTTTCCTGAGCTGGAGCGGGCGAAGGCGTTCCTAGAAAATTTGTAGAAGCACTGACGTACCGAGGAACGGAATACTACTCAGCTACTGTGCTTCCCGAGATGTCATTCGGAACGCTACGTTGCCGTGCCAGGTAAATCAGTAGGCATCCGGCAACAGCCGTCCCCAGGGCGGCGACCTGTGCGTTGGACATACCCAGATACAGCCGCTCGTTCCTGCGCACAATTTCCACAAAGAAACGGCCGACGCCACTCAGAACGAGATACTCGCCCGTGAGTTGGCCCACGCGCACGTTACGCTTACCCCGGAGCCAGAGGTACGCACATAGAGCTACGCTGAACAGCAGTTCATACACTGGCGTAGGTTGCACCAGCAGACCGGGTGGGTTCGGCTGCGGTGGGTCGAGAGCGTCCTCGCGGATGTGAACGCCCCAGGGCAGCGTCGTGTTGATCCCATAGTCTCCGTCACCGGAAGTCAGGCATCCAATGCGGCCGACGCCGTAGCCCAGAGCCGCCGCCGGTGCTGCAAGATCCAGCATGCGGAGCGGACGGATGCCGTTTGCCCGCCCTTGCCACATGAGCACCAACAGGCCGAACAACAGCCCGCCGAACCACGCGAAGCCCGCCTGGAACCAGTGAAAAAAGCGCAACAGCACATCTAGCGGATGAGACAAACCAGGAGACGCGATCTCCTGCATGGCGGTGCGCAGTTGCAAGGGATGTTGCAACTCATGCCAGGTCTTGGCACCACAAATACCTGCGATCATGACCACAGAGACGACGACGAGTGCATCCGCGGAAACACCCGCGCGAACAAAGGATCGATGCAGCACAAAGGCCGCGCAAACCGCCGCAAGCCACATAAAAATACCAAATGTGCCCAGCGTGAGCGAGCCAAGGTGCAGGTAGGGAAACATGTACTGCGCAAGTATACCGGCGCGGGCAGATGCCCGCCTTTCAGGCCTTCTGCTGTTTGCGTCTTGGCGTTTGCGGGTTAGGCTAAGCACATGGCCACGCCGACCCTGCCCTTTGTTCCCGCTTCTGCTTGCGAAGTGCTTTTTTCCGTGCATGAGATCGAGCAACGCGTCAGGGATGTTGGACGGCGGATCACCGAGGACTACCGCAATCAGAGCATCGTTCTGGTGGGGGTTTTGAAGGGTGCAGCAATTTTTCTGGCAGACCTGGCACGAGCGATCGAAGTGGACAACACGTTTGACTTCGTCGCTGTGTCCAGCTATGGCAAGGGCAAAACAACGACCGGTGCCGTGAAGCTAATCAAGGACCTCGATGTTCCGATTGAGGGCAAACACGTGATCCTGGTAGAAGACATCTTAGACACCGGCTTGACGCTGAGCTACCTGCGGAAGCTCATGCTTCAGCACAAACCGGCATCGTTGAAAATTGCCACCTGCCTGGATAAGCCGGAGCGGCGGCTCGTGCCCATCGAAGCAGATTACGTTTGCTTCAAAATTCCGAATCGTTTCGTAATCGGGTATGGCATGGACTACGCAGAAAAGTACCGCAACATAGCGGACATACGGCTCTTCCCCGAAGATAGTGTGTAGAGACCACAAGCAGACACTGAGAGCGCGATGATTGGCGTGGATCGCGATGACTTCCTCACGTACTTGGCTTGACCTTGCCGTACGTTGCGCTCCGCTTTTCTAAGTCCTCAAAACGCAGCAGGACAGCTCCGTGTCGTTGGCATCTGATACATAGAAGCTGATGCGGACCTTCGCCTCATCTTCGCTATACTGGATGTACCGATGACTTCGCTAACCGTGCAGCAAAAGCTCGAAATTTTGGCGGACGCAGCAAAATATGACGCTTCCTGTGCAAGCTCGGGTGCAAAGCGTGGCGGCAATGGCAAAGGTGTGGGGCACTCGGATGGAAACGGTATTTGTCACTCATACACACCGGATGGGCGATGCGTTTCCCTGCTCAAGCTGCTGCTGACAAACTACTGCACCTACGACTGTGTCTTTTGTGTAAACCGGGTGTCGAGTGACATCCGCAGGGCACGCTTCACGCCGGAAGAGATCGTCACGCTGACGCTCGATTTCTACAAGCGAAATTACATCGAGGGCCTGTTTCTGTCCTCGGGAATCATCCAGTCGCCCGACTACACCATGGAGCAGTTGGTGCAGGTGGCCAAGACGCTTCGGACAGTCCATCACTTCGGCGGCTACATCCACATCAAGGCCATACCCGGCTGTGCGCAGCGGTTGGTAGACGAAGCCGGACTGTACGCCGACCGGCTTTCCGCGAACATCGAACTTCCGACACAGAGCGACCTGGTGCAGCTGGCACCGGAAAAGAAGGTCCATGTCATCGAGACCACGATG
This sequence comes from uncultured Terriglobus sp., assembly GCA_964242065.1. Taxonomy (GTDB): domain Bacteria; phylum Acidobacteriota; class Terriglobia; order Terriglobales; family Acidobacteriaceae; genus Terriglobus. The sequence goes on from CAXTBQ010000004.1 coordinate 7,149, forward strand.
ACTCAGATTCACGACCGAAAGCAGGAAGCGGAGGAAGATCGCTCGCGTTTCCACTCGGCACCCAAGTTTGCGCCTGCCGGACAGAGTACACAGATGGTCGTGGGCGCTACACCTTCCACCGATCGCGAAATCATGGCACGGGCTAGTGGTCTGTATACCAGCTACAAACTAAAGCGCGTGTACTACACAGGTTTTTCGCCTTACCCGGAGGCCGACACGCGGCTGCCGCTGAAAGCTTCTCCACTCATTCGCGAGCACCGCCTCTACCAGGCGGACTGGCTCATGCGCCATTACGGCTTCGGTGCCGAAGAGATCACCACGCCAGATGCGCCGGAACTGGATCTGGCAATCGATCCCAAGCTGGCGTGGGCGCGCCGACATCCCGAGTTCTTTCCCGTGGACGTCAACGCCGCACCGCGGGAAACACTGTTGCGCGTGCCCGGACTTGGCTACCGAAACGTCGATCGCATCCTTAAGATTCGCCGGTATCACCGGCTGGCACTTGGAGACTTGCGGAAGCTGCATGTGCGTCTGAAGGATGCCTCGGAGTATGTCATCGCTGCCGACCACGTTCCAGCAACTTCTCCGCTCGCTCTGTTCCACGGCGAGCTATCACCCGCTGAAACCAATGCTTTGCTGACGCCCAGAGAGGAAGCAACAAGCCTGCCGGCACAACAAATGGGATTGTTTGAGGACGCCGCTCGGTCCGCGCTATGGGGGGCTTTGTGACAACGACTGCCAGTGTTCGCGTATGCGTGGAGCCTTCGTTCGCGCACTGGCGAGAGCTGGCCCGGGCGGCACTTTTGCAGCGGCTGGAGCCTGACGCAATCGATTTCGAAGATGCGACTTCACACGCTCCTTCTGACCTGTTCTCTCCGGCAGAAGACGGTACTGAGGTCTTGCTGCAGTCGGAAGCGAAAAGTGGAGCCGCCGCGTACGTTCCCAAGGCGTTCCTGCAGAAGGCGATGCTCGCCGGCTGCCATCGTGATTCACAGCGCTGGAACCTGCTGTATCGCCTCTTGTGGCGCTTGCAGACCAACCGCGAGCTGCTCAAGGTTGAGGTGGACAGCGACGTGAGCGAGCTCCTCCGCATGGATCAGCAGGTGCGCCGCGACGAGCACAAGATGCACGCCTTTGTCCGCTTTCGCCGCGTGGAACAGCCGATTGGAGAAGAGCATTTCGTCGCGTGGTACCAGCCGCAGCATCGCATTCTGGAGCTTGCCGCGCCGTTTTTCGCGGAACGCTTTGCGGTAATGCGCTGGTCCATACTCACGCCGGATGGATCGGTCACATGGGATCCAGCGGAGAAGCAACTGCGGTATGGCCCTGCGATACCACGCGAAAGCGCGCCAGACGGCGATGAACTGGAAACGTTGTGGAAGAGTTATTACGGCAGCATCTTCAACCCGGCGCGTCTCAACCCGGCCACCATGCGGAGTCATATGCCGGTGCGGTACTGGGGAAATCTCCCGGAAGTCGATCTATTGCCGAAGCTTCTGCAGGATGCCGCTGGAAGGGTCAAAGAAATGGTAGCAACACAGAGTAACAAGCCGAGCGCGGCGCCGTTCGTGCCGGGGCTGCACACGATCGGCTCCATCGTCGATGCGCTGCCCGCCTGTAAAGGATGTGATCTCTATGCGCATGCGACACAGGTGGTGCCGGGCCGAGGCGCTTCTCACGCAAGCCTTCTGCTCGTCGGTGAACAGCCGGGCGATCAGGAAGACCGGCAGGGCATGCCGTTCGTTGGTCCAGCAGGCGGCGTATTGCGCAGGGCTCTGACAGAAGCAGGAATCCACGATGAGGACGTGTACATGACAAATGCTGTGAAGCACTTCAAGTTTGTGCAGCGCGGCAAACTGCGGCTCCATCAGAATCCCCGCATGTCAGAAATCACAGCCTGCAAACCCTGGCTGCTGGCAGAACTGGACGCACTCAAGCCGAAGCTGGTCCTCTGCCTGGGTGCATCTGCAGCAAAGTCACTGCTGGGTGGCACCTTCGCGCTCATGCGCGACCGCGGCAAAGTGCTTTCCACGCCGTATGCCGACCACGTCATGGCCACGGTTCACCCATCTGCCGTGCTGCGCGCGCGCGATGACGAATCACGGGATCTGCTGTACAAACACCTTCGGGATGATTTGTTGGCAGCTCACCGCTTCGCCATGAACGCTGCGTAGGCGCAGAATCATACTGCTGCTGCGCAGGCAGGCTGTGCCTGAGGGGGATGACATGCTGAACGAACACTCGCTGTCCGTGAACGATTTCTACAAGGAGGCACTCTCCAGCCCGAGGGCACTCGCCGCCACGTTGGACCACACGCTGCTCAAGCCGGAGGCCACCCGCGCCCAAGTGTTGCAACTGTGCGTGGAAGCGGCGCAATACCGCTTTGCCTGCGCCATGGTGAACCCCTTCTGGGTATCCACAGCAGCCGCTGCGCTTGCAGGCACGGGAGTGCCGGTGGGCGTGGTCATTGGCTTTCCCCTTGGTGCTTCCCTGCCGGACTCCAAGGTCGATGAAGCCAGGCGTGTCATCGCACTGGGAGCCCACGACGTGGACATGGTTCTCAACGTTGGCGCGCTCAAGAGTGGTGAGTACGATACTGTCTCCTCCGACATCAAGGGCGTGGTCGATGTGGCTCATGGCCGCGGTGCCATCGTCAAAGTGATACTGGAGACTGCCCTGCTCTCTTTCGAAGAGAAACTGCGCGGCAGCGAGATTGCAGTGAACGCGGGTGCGGATTTCATCAAGACCAGCACCGGCTTCTCCACCGGCGGCGCGACCGTGGATGACATCACTCAGATGCGCGGCATCACCGTCGACAGGTGCGGCGTCAAGGCATCGGGCGGCATCCGGTCGCTTGCAGATGCCGAGAAGATGCTGCGTGCCGGGGCCACAAGGATCGGAGCCAGTGCCAGCGTGCGCATCGTTCAGGAGCTGCATGGGCCGGTAGCGCACAAGGCAACAGCCGACGGCTACTGACCGGCGAAAGGTGCTTTCGCGTCTACGGCTCCCCGGCGTATCGTCCAAACAGACCGTATCCAGCATCCAGGCAGACGCAGCATGAGCCCACCACACAGCCCGGCCAAGGAGGAAAGCCGCGAAGGCAGTGCAACGCTGGCGGTGGCTTCGGAGGCACACGCATCCGAGCTGTCAGAGGTTAAGCTTGGGCCCGGTGACGGATCCCCGAGCCATGATTTCGAAGGCGATTACCGGCCCGCGCCAGCAGACAAGCAGGTTGCCCCGGAGACCGCGTCGGTACGATTCGCTGATGCTCCCGCAGTCGCTCCGGCGCAAGACCGGATACGTGTCTCGTCCGAGCACGTCGATTTTCTCCTGCGCCTTGCAGATGCCCTGAACAACACACTTGACCTGCAAACGCTGATGCTTCGCGTGGCGGAGCTGGCGCGCGCCGTGGTGGATTACCGGATCTTCGCCATTCTTCTCATCAACGATCGCACCGGCGAGTTGTGGATGCGCTTCCAAACAGGCCACACACCGGAAATCGAAAGAATGCGCATCAAGCTTGGCCAAGGTGTAGTGGGACAAGCCGCCAGCACGCGCACCTCAGTCCTGGTAGACGATGTACGGCACATGCCGAACTACATCAACGCAAACCCTGCCGTTCAGAGCGAGTTGGCCGTGCCGCTGATTGTGAAGAACCGCGTGGTGGGTATTTTGGATCTGGAAAGCGAACAGTTGGCCGCATTTACGCCGGACCAACAGAGACTGCTGGAGCTGGTCGCGTCGCGCATGTCCATCGCCATCGAAAATGCGCGGCTGTATACACGGTTGGCGCGGCAGGCCCAGACACTGAGCGTCTTGAACGAGATCAGCCGCGAACTCACGAGCATCCTGGACCTTGATGATCTGTTACAGCGTATCGGCGTGCTGCTGAAGCGGGTTGTGGACTTTCAATTGTTCACGATCCTGCTTTGGAGTGAAAGTCGGCAGGCATTTGTACACCGCTTCTCCACGCGTTTTGGGGAGCAGGTGAAACGTGACCATGCGGCAGTGCTGGGCCGCGGCATCATTGGCCATGCGGCACAGCAGCAACAGCCTATCCTGGTGCCGGACGTTCGCAAGGATGCGCGATACATCGCATACAGCCACGACGTGCGATCGGAGCTCACCGTGCCGCTGATATACAAGAGCCGCGTCATCGGCGTCATCGACCTCGAGCATACGCGCGTCAACTACTACAACGACGACCACCAACGCACGCTCACCACACTTGCGGGCCAGATCGCCATCGCCATCAGCAATGCGCGGCTGTACGAGCGCATCTTCGAAGAGGAGCAGCGCCTTGAGCGCGACCTGCAAATGGCGCGCGAGGTGCAGATCCGCCTCCTGCCGCCCATCCCCGCGCCGCTGCTCAATGCGGAGTTTGCCGCGCGCTTCCTGCCCGCGCGCTCCATCGGCGGCGACGTGTACGACGTCATCCCCTACGGCGACGGCCGCGTAGCGATCGCGCTGGGCGACGTGAGCGGCAAGGCGGCACCGGCTGCGCTGTACGCCGCGCTGGTCACCGGCATCCTGCGGTCGCTGGCGGCGCAGCGCCTGCACCCCGCCGCCATGCTGGCCGCGCTCAACGACCAGCTGCAGGAGCGCAAGCTCGATTCACAGTACGTCACTATGCTCTTCGCCGTGTGGAACGACACCAATCGCACGCTGAGCCTGGCCAACGCCGGTTCCGTGCAGCCCATGCTCGTGTCAAAACTCGCGGGCAAGCAGCCGACAGAGAGCGCGGCGGCTTCGAGCGAAGGCAGTGAGCAGATCGCTGGCAGCACCGGCTGCGGCAACGCACGCACCATCAAGGCCGAGGGATTTCCGCTGGGCCTGTTCCCCGCCGTCAGCTACGAGGAGTTCACCATCTCCACCCAGCCGGGCGACCTACTCGTCTTCTTCTCCGACGGCATCGTGGACGCGGAAAACGCGGCAGAAGAGATGTTCGGCAACGACCGCCTGTGCAGCACGCTGGAGCACCTGACCGACCGCTCCGCCGAGGGTGCGGTAGGCGAGGTGCTGGACGCCGTGTCGAACTTCCAGGCTGGGCGCGAGCACTTCGATGACGAGACGCTGGTGGTCCTGCGCGTGCGGTAGCTTCGTAGCGGGCGTATTAGGGCAATCTCTGCTTACCCGCACGGTGCGATCACCTGAGCGTGACCAGGCCTGCGGCGCATGTTCGGCGAAGCGTTCCTTCGTACCGCTTGTTTTCAAGGTAGGTAGGGCGGAACGTTCCTGTCGATCACCCTAAACTCTTCTGTGGTAAGCGGAAGCTGCCGGTATGCCGCAAGTGCCTTTGTGGGTACAAAGCCGGTCCATGCACCATCGCTGCCAAACAGGATACGGCTTACACCAACCTGTCTGATACGCGACGCAATGAGCTGTTTATTGCTCTGCCAGTCACCCAGACCAGCTACTCCGGCGATATCAAAATACACATGGGTCATGCGACGGTCTTGCGCAGCAATAGCTGCAACGAAGATAGCGAGTGCTTCATCCGTTGCGGAATCGTCGTAACCGCTGCTTCCAGCGAGATGCGCAATCTGCACAATGCTGTGTGGTGCGGCAGGCAAAACCTGCTCAAGAAAGACACGTGCTTCTCTGCCACCGTAAGGCCGGTGATGATCCACATTCGCATGGAGGTGGACTGTGATGGCCATCCCGTGACGGTCTGCCGCCGCAAATACTTTCTGCAAGGCACGGACATGCTCCGAATTGTCCAGATCGACATCCGAGTTGCCGAAGTGGAGCTTTAGCCCGGCCTTCAAGTGTGGGTCTCTGGAACAGCGGTCTACCTCAGCAACAGCATAGTCGCGTAGGGGATCCACTCCGCAGAAAAGCCACAAGCCGCTTTGGATAGAGCGCGACCTGTGCCGCTGTCCAATCATTCTCAGCCTTGACCCTTGCCGTACTCGTCTGCAACAAGCGGCCTGTTTGGATTGCCGAACTGATACGCCATGGAAAGAATGACCCCGCGCCGAGTACCGGCCGCATCCATTTGCTCGATAAGAAGGCGTGCTTCAAACGGTTTTGCCGTGCCTGTAATTGATGCAACGGCTGGACTGAGCAGGTGCTGATGGTAATCGTTCGGCTGCGGTGTTTGCGCGTACGCTTTCCATACAAACAAAAAGGCAAATACCACTTCATTCATGGTGAATGCTGCGCAACGACGGCCACTCATCTCCCCTGTACCTGATCTTCTTGCGGCTTCGGGCCCGCGGCATCTCTCCGCTGCTGCGTCAGCTCTATGGCTCTCTGTAACTCAGGCTGATTGGTGAAGTTCTGCAGGTGCAGCGGGCGCAGCAACTCTTCATGGCTTGGTGCAGGCTTAAAGTCTAGAAACTCGTTTGCAAGGTCTTCCATCAGAAATCCGTGGTGTAGATGCTTGAGCAGAACAGTTTCGGTCAACGCCTCCTGATTCTCCAGGCCTGCGGCAGTGAGGTGTGTCGGGTCCGGATCGCGAATAGTGTACCGGAGCGCCTCCAGCGTGGCTGTGGCTTCTTCCTCATGAGCCGCTTCTATTCTCTCCAGGACGTCGTATAGCTCGTACTCGCGCTGTATCTCTTCGGGCGGCATGAAGGCAAACACACCTGTCTGCTGAGCAGTCTTCCAAACGGACTCTGTCATGTGCGCGTTGGAACTTGTCCAGTTTAGGAATCCAGGCAGGTCAGCTTGTTTCGTTTTAGGATGAGCCTTGACATAGGCAAGTACCAGCAGATTGTTCTCCAACGTTGCGGCCTGGCGGCGAAGATACTGTGTGTTCGCGGCAAAGCGGCGACGGTTCTCCTCGCGTTCACGCTGCATTGCCTCGCGCGTCTCACGCACCTCATGCCTGTGGTTAACTCTCTGCAACCGCCTCCAGCCCGAGCGCAATCAGCAGCCCCACCGTAATGGTAAGAAGGTGAATCAGGAAATCGCGCCAGCCATGAACCGGCTGATGCGGTGGGTGAACATCCAGCATCGTCGCCTCTCAACGTGACGAGATGCTATCAGACGCTTCACCTACTTCGTACAGTTGAAAGAAAACTGATTCACCGCCATTAAAGCTACGCGTCACGCACGGTAGCGCAAGATCTTGCCCGGTAGACTGACAGGGTTATGAGTTCAACAGCATCCACTACAAAGGTTGTGCGTCCGGCGCGCACGGTGCGCGGCGGGCTTCATGAAGCATCCCAAAGAGCACACACGCAGCCATGACTCAACACTCCAGACGACGCATCTGCGCGGCACTCGCGGGCACGGCCTGCCTTGCGCTTGAGGGGCCGTTTCGCCAAGCACTTTGGAGTGGGACTGCCTCGCAGCCAAGCCGGGCTGCGGACCGCGCGCTTGCGGACCGTATCGCGGGCGATCCGCGCCTGCCGGTTCTTCGTGAGTTGGGGCGGCAGCTGCTGGGGAGCGGGCTGCGTGCGGGTACCGCCTACCCTGAGGTTTGGATTCGCGATACCAACACCTTTATCGAAGCCGCCCTGCCGGTGACCGGCCCCGCGCCCATGCGGGAGGCGTTGCGTTCGTTCCTGTACTTCCAGGGCAGCGAGGGTGACATCCCGGACGGCTATCTGCCGGCATCGGTGAACCGCACCGCCGCTTCGCGCACCACGCCGCACCTGCCGGGGACGGCGGCGTTCAAGAACACGGTGGAGAGCGATCAGGAATCGTCACTGGTGTCGGCGGTGCGCAAGTACATCGACCTGACCCACGACACTGCACTGCTGGACGAAGACGTGGACGGCAAAACAGTGCGGCAACGCCTTGCGTTTGCGCTGCGCTACCTGCTGCTGCGGCGCTGGGACACCACGCGCGGCCTGGTATGGGCGGGTGCCACCATCGACTGGGGCGACATCGAGCCGGAAGACAAGCTCGGCGACCAGATCGACGAGCGCAGCCATCAGGCCTGCAGCATCTATCCCAACGCGATGTTTGCGGTGGCCATTCGTGATTACCTGAGTCTGCCCGGCGTCTCTAGCGAAGACCGTGCGTTCTTTACGAAGACCGCACGTGACCTCTCGCGTTCGGTTCGCCGCCACCTGTGGGCTCCGCGTGCTGGTAAATACCGGACCCACCTGTACCTGAAAGGGTCGCCCTTTCCGCCCGGCTTTGACGAGGATGCGATCCTCTATCTCGGTGGTACGGCCATCGCGGTGGAGGCAGGGTTTTTAACCGAAAGCGAGATACGCCTCTCACTCACCAAGATGCGCCGTGCCGTGCAGGACGCGCATGCCGCCTCCATCGGGTTAACCGTCTACCCGCCATACCCAAAGGGATACTTCCTCAATCCAAGTGCTGCCGAACCGTACCGCTACCAGAACGGTGGAGACTGGTGCTGGTTCGGCGGCCGCATGGTGCAGCAGCTTGTCGCGCACGGCATGGTCGCGGACGCATGGCAAGAGTTCGAGCCCATGATCGACCGCGTGGTGAAGCACAAGGGCTTCTACGAGTGGTGGTCGCCCAGCAACGAACCACACGGCTCCGGCAGCTTCCGAGGCAGTGCCGGTGTTCTGCTGAAGGCGATGGACATGTTCAACGCCTGGGCCGGCACGCACGCGTAAGCAATGTATTTGGTGGTCGAGGAACGTCGCTCACAGGCACCAGTGGACACATTCCGAGTGCGGGCCGGCTCAGCGATGCTGAACCGGCCCCGATGCGCTATGCGAAGCCTGCCGGTTGCGTGGCGAGGTTTGCAGAGGTTGCAGGCGCGCTGCTGGGTGTTCCGGCGAACGCACCATTGATGCCGTTCGGGAAAAATGCTCCAGAGGTCTTGCCAGCGCCGCCGTAGGCAAGGTTGAGTACCTGCGGCACGTTGCGGAGCGCAGGCAGGCCGTTGGACGGGTTGATGGACAGGTATTGGTACTGAGGTCCAGTGGGAGGCGGCACCAGGTCGGCACCGTCGAGCACTGGGCTTGGTATGTTGAGGCGAGCGATTTGCGTGTGCAGCGTGCCCACGTGCTGAGCTTCGGTGGCGAGGATGCGGGCAGCGGTTTGGATGACGATCGGTGTGGTGAGCAGGTACGCCGCGCCGCCATATGCCGAGACGCCGATGTCCTCGAAGATGCGGGCAAGCGTGAGGAACTCATTCTGGTTGCCGAACCCGAGGCCGAGGGCGTTGAGGTTGATGTTGGGTTTCGCGATGGCAAGCGACCCTAGAAAGCTTTGCAGCAGCGTGACATGGGCGCGCTCGTCCACGCCGATCTCCGCGGTGATGGCTTGCGTGAAAACGAGCGAGTTGGAGAACGTCACCTTCGACCCGCCGGTGGTGAGACCGCCGTTTGGTGAGTTGCCATTGGACGCCACGCCGGAAACCTTGATGCCTGCCTGCTCGATGCCGTAGCCGTACTGGCCATAGGTGTAGAACTCTGCTTCGAGGTATTCGAGGTTGAGGGCGAAGTTAAGAACCGCGATTTCCGTGTTGGTGGGGCCTGATGTCTGGGCCTCGGCACTGGTCGGGTCGGCAAGACCCAGGGCGGTGACGACGGCCGCCGCAGCACCGATGGTGCCAAGGAACTTACGCCGGTTGGGCGAAGCTTTAACGACTTCTTCGATCATGCTTCCTGACATAGCAACTACTCCTGAACTGCTGCGAACGGGTCCGTTAGAGAGGTCAACTTACGCATTGGGGCGGCTGTACTTGACGACAAAAAGCAGTGCCACGGCAGGCATGACGAGTAGCCACGTCGAAGGTTCCGGCGTGACCGCAGTCGAGCCTGCGGAGTTGATGGTGACTGCGTAGCTGCTCGTGCGTTGGCTGCAGCCGTCAAAGACATTCAGAAACTTGCCACCGCTCACGCCGCAGATGTCGCCCGTAACGGTGGGTGACGAGAAAAGCGGGCCAGCAGCATAAGTGGTGGTGAAAACATTCGGGTCTTCCGTCAGGGCCAGGAGGTAGCTGCCTGCGCCAAGTGACTGGGTGAACGAGACGTCGCCCATGTCCGTTTCGCCAAAGGCCAACGGATTCCCGCCAGTGGCACTAAACAGCGTGAGCACAGGCACAAAACCGCCGTTTGCGAACGATGTGGTTGAGAAGGTGTATTGCTGGGTGATGGTCGTGGAGAAGCCGATCGTGACGACCGTGTTGTCTCCGGCAAAGTTTCCGCTGTAGTTAGTTGTGGCTGCGTGGCCTCGACTCGCGAACGGAAGAGAAAGCGCGAGAGCAGTGAACGTGGCGAACAAGCGCCGGGTGCACATCATGGAAGACTCCTGGGATTCGAATTGCTACAAAAACAAACAAGTGCAACGCGTGCAGTTCGATCAGAGAACTCGGATAACCAATCCAGGCTGTAGATTCTTGCCGCGCGACTACGCGGCTTACCGTCTTTGATGGCGCATGCTGGGACGCCGTGAGGATGGGATGAAGTGGGGTAAACATGCTTTGTCGCGAGATAAAACAAGGCCGCCCGGCCTTACACTCAGTTTTCGAGCTGCTCCTGCGGTAGGCGGCGGCGACGTAAACGCCACTTGTGCTGTTCCATCTCTATCTGGTGGAACAGCCGTCAGCGCCTGAGAAGTGGTGAACGCTTGAACCCGCCCGGTAGACTGGCAGGGTATGAGTTCAACAGCATCGACCACCCAGGTTGTGCGTCCGGCGCGCACGGTGCGCGGCAGCGTGCGGCTGCCCGGCGACAAGAGCATTTCGCACCGCTATGCCATGCTGGCCGGGCTGGCGCATGGCACGTCTACCTTTGCCAACTTCTCCACTGGCGCGGATCCGCACAGCTCGCTCCACTGCATGGAGGCGCTCGGCGCCAAGGTGGTGAAGCAGGCGGATGGCACCATCCAGGTGACCGGTGTGGGTGGCACGTTTCAGCAGCCTGCGGGCAATCTGGACTGCGGCAATTCCGGATCGACGATGCGGATGCTGGCCGGGCTGGTGGCTCCGCACCCGGGCACGTACACGTTCGTGGGCGATGCCTCGCTGACGAAGCGGCCCATGCAGCGCATCAAGGGTCCGCTGGAGCAGATGGGCGCGCGTGTGGAGCTGACGGACGGCCACGCGCCCATGACGGTGCACGGCGGCACGTTGCGCGGCATCGACTTTACCACGCCCATCGCCAGCGCACAGGTAAAGACGGCGGTGCTCTTCGCCGGGCTGGGCGCGGGTGGCACCACTACCCTGCAGGAAGCGGTGCGCACGCGCGACCACAGTGAGCATGCCCTGCGCGCCTTTGGCGTGGAGCTGGAGCGTGGCCGCAACAGCATCAGCATCGCGGGCGGACAGCAGCTGCAGGCCGTGCAGGCGACGGTGCCGGGCGATCTGTCGTCCGCAGCGTTCTTCCTGTGCGCTACCCTGCTCTTTCCAGACGCGCAGCTGGTGCTGGACGACATGGGCATGAACCCCTCGCGCAGTGCCTTGCTGGACGTGCTGGTGAGCATGGGACTGAAGCTGCAGGTGCTGAACCTGGAGGAGAAGCACGGCGAGCTGATCGGGACTGTGCAGGCGAACGGCGCGCCGGTGCTGCGTGGGGCGGAGATCACGGGCGACCTGCCCGCGCTGATCATTGACGAGTTGCCGGTGCTGGCCGCCATCGGGCCGTACACGCAGGACGGTGTCACCATTCGCAACGCAAAGGAGCTGCGCGTAAAGGAGTCGGACCGCATCGCTCTGGTGGTGCAAAACCTGCGCGCGATGGGTGCGGAGGTGGAGGAGTTCGAGGACGGCCTCCATGTGCCCGGCGGGCAAACGCTGCATGGCGGCGTGATCGACTCCGCGGACGACCACCGCATCGCCATGGCCTTCTCTATAGCCGCACTGCGGGCAAGCAGCGACATTGCCATTGAGGGCGCGCAGGCTGCGGCCATCTCCTTTCCAGATTTTTTTACGCTACTGAACCAGGTCGCGGGACGCTGATGAGCACTTCAAATGCGACATCGGTATCGGTTTTTATACCGGAGATTGAGGCATTTGGTGGTGCGGAACGTAGCGCGCTTGCGCTTTCGCGGTGGCTCGATACGCATGGCCTGGCACACCAATTCTTGACCTACGAGGATCGCATCGGTCTCGGCTCGTATGCGAACCGACCTGTGGACGTGGTGCAACTTCGCCCAGGGAGCGGCGTACGGGCTAAGGTTGCTGCTCTGCGGCGACACTTTAAGCGTGCTGGCTCTGCCGGTGGTTTGCTCTGTTCCGGTTACCAACCTGCGCTGCACGCAACGCTTGCGGGCGCGCGTGGCTTTCATTGTCTGATGCATGACACGCCGTCCCTGTTTGGGGACGAGCGGACGCGCACCCGTTTGCACCGGTTGCGCATTCGCCTGTCCAATCTACTAATTGGGATCGGTCTTCGTAGCGGCGGCGCAACCATCGTCACCAGCGAGTTCTTGAAGGACGAGTGCCGACGCGATTTTAACGTAGAGGCGCACATTGCCCGCATGGGCGGCCTGCCCTCCTCGGACGGCTTCCGCGAGCGGCCTTTCACCGGCACCCTACACATGCTCTCAGTCTGCCGCATTGAGCCCAATAAACGTATTGACTGGGTGCTGGATGCGCTCGCGGCATTGGAGCGGGAACAGCCTCCGCTTTCAGACCGGGCAGCCTGGCGACTAGACTTGGTCGGCAAAGGTTCATTGATCGAGACCTTGCGTAGGCGGGCCGAAGTACTGGGACTGGGAGCGCGTGTGCAGCTTCACGGCTTTGTAAACGATGAACAGTTGCAGACCCTGATGAGGGAAGCCGACCTCTTCCTCATGCCTGCGGTGCAAGGCTTCGGCATTCCGGCTGTGGAAGCCATTCAGGCCGGCATCCCGGTGCTGCTACACCGTGAGTCCGGCGTAAGCGACATCCTGCTGGATACGCCGTGGGCCACCGTGTTTGATGGCGGTAAAGCGTCAGCGATGGTCACGCCCCTAAGGCAGGCTGTGGATGGGGTTTTGACAGGCCGCGCGCTAGGACAGCCGCTGCCCTCTCTTCCCACGGAAGAGGAGTGGGCGGAGCGGGTTGCGAGGCTTTGCAGGTGGGTTCCGTAGCACCTCCGCTACATTTTGTAGCGGCCCATATCGTCATCGCCCAGACCTTCCAGCCAGCGGCGCAGCTCTTCCTGGTTGATGTCCTTGCCCTTTTTCGCGTCGCGGGCGCTGTCCATTACTCCCCTGGCCACGTAGATGGGGCAGTCGGCGCGCATCGCCAGTGCCAACGCGTCGGAGGGACGCGCGTCCAGCGTTAGTGTCTGATCGTTGCGCAGGAGCCAGATGACCGCGAAAAACGTGTCATCGCGCAACTCAGACACGACCACTCGCGTTACTTGCGCTTCAAATGCGCGCAAGGTATTGCGCAGCAGGTCATGCGTCATGGGACGTGGTGTGGAGGATTTTTCGATTTCGAGCGCGATGGCGTTGGCCTCAAAGATGCCGACCCAGATGGGCAGCACACCGTCGCCGTTCACGTCCTTGAGCACGATCATGGGCATGTTCGTGACAGGGTCCATCATCAGGCCGCGGATGCGCACCTCGACATCGGCTTCCTGCGTTGCAGGGGTCTGGACAGCGTCGCGCATCAGCCCGCCAGCACAGCCTCACCCACCAGGCTGTTGGGAAAGGTGCGCGTGATGCGCACGTTCAGGTAGCTGCCCACGGCGGGCAGTATGGGCTGCGCCGTGGTGAAGTTGACGGTCTTGTTCTGGGACGAGCGGCCGGTCACCTGCCCGCGCTGGCGGTTGTAGCCCTCCACCATTACGTCCATAACCTGACCCAGGTGACGCTGGTAGCTCAGGCGCTGGCGCTCGCGCTGTGCGTCCATCAGGCGCTGCAGACGCGCGGATTTGATCTCGTCCGGCACCGTGTCCGGCAAGCCGACCGCAGGCGTGTTGGGCCGTTGAGAATACTGGAAGGCGTAGACCGCGTCATACCCGACTTCCTCGAGCATGGTCATGGTCTGCTCAAAGTCATCCTCGGTCTCGCCAGGAAAGCCGACGATGATGTCGGTGGTCATGCTGATGTCGCGCTTCGCGGACTTGATCCACGCGATGCGCTCGAGATACCACTCCCGGGTGTACTCGCGCTGCATCGCCCTGAGCACGGCGCTGCTGCCGGACTGCACGGGCAGATGCACGTGATCGCAGACCGTCGAAAGTTCATCGATCACTTGAACAATGTCCGGTGTAAAGTCGCGCGGGTGCGACGTGGTGAAACGCACGCGGCGCACACCCGGCAACTGGCCGATGCTGCGCAGCACCTCCGCAAACGTCTGCTTGCCGAGCGGATCGCGATAGCTGTTCACGTTCTGGCCCAGCAGCTGGATATCGGTATAGCCCTGCTCGGCCATGCGCTGCGCCTCGGCCATGATGCTGTCCGACGAGCGTGAACGCTCCTTGCCGCGCGTGTACGGCACTACGCAGTAGCTGCAGAATTTGTCGCAGCCCTCGATGATGGTGATGTAACCGCGGTGCGGATTCGAGCGCGTAGTGAACTCTGTGTCGAACGTCTCGTCCTGCGTGCGGTGGTCGTCCAGGCCGGTGATGCGCGTCTCTCCCTGCTCCAGTCGGTCGAGCATCGCGGGCAGGTTGCGATACGAGGCCGAGCCCGAGACGAGCGACACGTACGGCGCGCGCTCGAAAATCTTATTGCCTTCCTGCTGCGCCACGCAGCCCAACACGGCAAACTGCTTGCCTTCGCCCTGCATGCGCTTGTACTCGTTCAGCCGGTGAAAGACCTTCTGCTCCGCCTTATCGCGGATAGAACAGGTGTTGTACAGGATGAGCCCCGCATCCTCCTCGTCCTCCACACGCGTGTAGCCCTCATGCTCCAGCGTGCCTATCACCTTTTCAGAGTCATGCGCGTTCATCTGGCACCCGAAGGTCTCGATGTAAAACGTCTTGGCGGGCGCGCTCACAACGGCAAGTATACGCCGCGGTGATGGGCGCTCGTCCATGCAGTGTTAGTTCAATAGCCCAGACTCAGTGCCCCACAGACGTAGCTCCCCACAGCATTCGAAGTGTCGTCCCGATCGGAGCGGACATCTGCTGCGAAGCATGGCGGACATCCGTCGTTCCTTGGCCGCCCGAGCAAGCAGCAGAGCTTCCATTCCTCAGAGGGCGGAACCGACCCACTCTGGTCGAACAAACAAGGGCAAACAGCGCCTATCCAAACATCAACCATTCACACGGCGGCACCTGCAAATGCGTGGTGAACTGCATCTCTGCCGCGCGGCGCCCAAAAGCACAGATGTAATGGCAATAGAGTCTCAGTCCGCACTGGAGATGCGTGAAGAGATTGGTAGCGATACCGGGGCTCGAACCCGGACTCTTCGCCTTGAGAGGGCGACGTGTTAACCAGTTACACCATATCGCCACGGAGTCGAGAACCGACTGCGACTTTCGCTTGCGCGACTGCTTCGAGTATAGCTCAGAAATACGCCGGGCTAGATGCCGAGCCGCTTGACTTCATCGTTGTAGTACTTACGGTAAAGGATGTCCCACTCCTGCGTGCCTTCAAGGATAATGCGCTGCTGTGAGGAAATTTTTGTGCGTGCCGCCGCGTCGATTTTGGTCTCTTCCGTGAAAAGCATCTCCAGGATCTTGCGTGCTTCCTGCCGAATGGTGTTGCGGTCTTCCTGAAACTCTGCTTCCTCTGTTTCGGCGAGGGTGTCAGCCACAACGTGCGCCAGCTTGTTCACTTTATCCCGCGAAATGCGCATCACAGCACCGCCTTGTATTTGCGGGTGAGTTCATTCTTAACCTTCTTAAACATCTCCGGATAGCTCGCTCCGCTGCGCAGCATGTCATCCTGAAAAGCTTCAAGAATAACTCGAACTTCGTCGTTGATACGATCTTCCAGGGATAGTTCTTCCAACAACCCTGCGTTGATGCGTTCCGCCAGCACTGCTGGTTTGTCGGTGCGAATGGCCTTAGCTTCCACCAGCCTTCGTACCACCTGCCGGGATAAATAACCGACGTAATCCTTGGAAAAAAGCATGACCCATGGAGCATAGCATCAATGGCCACACCGCCGTGTCGCCGCCCGTTACGATGCACGGACCTCCATGCCCGGAGTCCGGCTTGTCGCAAGCCGTGCGCGTTGCCACAGGTGAGACAATAGGAAATGCACTTTGATGATCTGGCCAGCTTAAAAGACGACATGGTCGCATTTATCGCGGGCAATGGTTTGCGGCGGCTGACAGCGTTTGTACCGGAGGACGTCCCCTCAGTGATGTTTGAGGAGGAGAACGCAGACGGCTGGAAGGATTTTGTAGAGCACGCCAAAGCCACCGGCGTGCCGTTCGTGACCATGAGCGACGTGGTGCTTGAGAAAAGTGACATCGAAACACTAATCGAGCGTACGCGGGTGCATCGCTTTCCAGACGAAGCGGGTCAGGAGCTAGACGATGCCCAGTACCTGCTGCGGTTTGTGGGCAAGACCGGGTACCTGCAGCTCGGCTTTTCACATGGTGGTGTCATGTTTTTGTATGAAACAGCCACGGAATGGTACGACCGTTACCAAAGGTGGATGGAAGCTGTGACTGAGCTCGGCAATATTGTTCTTGATGAGTCAGACGACGACTGAGCCGTATGCCCCCTCGCGCCTTACCAACCCCTAGCGCAGCCAACACACGTTGGATCGGGCCGGAAGCCGAAAGCGTCCAGGCGCATGGCCTGGCAGCCGCTCTTGAGCAACCCCTCTGGTTTGCCGAAGCACTTCTAAACCGAGGAATAGAAACACCGGCCGATGCACGGCGTTTTCTTGTCCCTGCTTTGGAGCATCTGCACGACCCATTTCTTCTGTTCGGAATGCGGGATTCCGTGGTGCGAATTCTGCAGGCCGTTGCGGAACGCCAACTCATTCTGATCTACGGCGACTACGACGTGGACGGGACCACTGCAACTGTGCTGCTCAAGACAGCCATTGACCGTATCACACCGGAAAATTGCGCGTCAGTAGTGCGGTATCACATACCCCATCGCATCCGCGAAGGTTACGGTATGCAAGCGCCTGTTCTGGAACAGGCAGCGGCCAGCGGTATCCGTCTGGTCATCAGCGTAGATACCGGTATCCGTGCCTTTGCCGCCGCGGAGGAATGTAAACGGCTGGGTCTGGACCTGATCGTAACGGACCACCACCTGCCGGACAGTGTGGCTGGCTCGCCGGATGCGCTCGCCGTCATCAACCCGAATCAGACTGCCTGCACGTACCCCTATAAGAATCTGTGCGGAGCCGCGGTCGCCTTCAAGTTGGCACAAGCCCTCCTGCAATCTGCCGGCGCGGTGCCCGCGAATCCCGCGGCTTACCGGGTCGTTGACAAGTCATCGCTCTGGGACAAGCTGCTGCCCTCGCTGTTAAAGCTGGTCGCCATTGCCACCGTGGCGGACGCGGTGCCGCTCACGGGTGAAAATCGCACCATCGTTTCGCTCGGACTTCGGGAGCTAAGGGCTCCGCGGCAGCCAGGCCTGCGTGCACTGATGGAGCTAGCCGATGTTCCGAACGACCCGGAGCGCGGGCCCTCCGCCACTGACATCGCCTTTCGCATTGCCCCCCGAATGAACGCGGCGGGCCGCATGGATGTGGCAAGCGACGTAGTTCGCATGCTGCTGACCCGGGAACATGCAGAGGGTCGTGAGTTGGCGACAAAGCTGCACAGCCTGAATAGTGAGCGACGCAGTGTTGAAGCGGAGGGTTTGAGCGCGCTGGAAACGCAAATGGCGGCGCTTCGCGAAGATAGTCAGGCATTACACGCGGCAGGATGCCTGGTGCTGGACGGTGAGGGATGGCACCGCGGAGTCATCGGCATCTTGGCTTCGCGAGTCGTAGAGCGAATGGGCAGACCCGCCATGGTGATTGCACATGAAGATGGCAAGGCACATGGGTCCGGCAGATCCATTGCCGGCTTTCACCTGCTGGATGCCCTTACCGCAGCGAACTGTGAAGATGAGCCGTCGATCTTTGATCGATTTGGCGGGCACGCACATGCGGTGGGCTTTTCCATGCCTTCCGGCCATGTTCCCTTGTTACGGTCACGGCTCTCAGCGTACGCCTCGCAGCGCCTGTCGCCTGAGCTGCTGCAGCAGCGACTAGGGATTGATGCTGAGATTACTCTGGACGCGCTCACGCCATCACTTTTGCACAGTCTTCGGCTTCTTGAGCCGTTTGGGCATGGCAATCCCGAGCTGCTGTTACTGGTTCGGCGAACAGAAATTGCCGAGGAGCCGCTGCTCTTGAAGGAGAGGCACCTCAAGCTCCAGTTACGGTCCTCCGGTGGCGACAGCCGCGTGGCCGCACTCTGCTGGAGCCGTGCGGTGCTATGGCCGGAGCGGCTCCGCGAGCTCGGCATTGGCAAGGGTTCCATTGTCGATGCCGTGTTCCGTGTGCGACAAAACCGGCATCCGCAATATGGCGGGAGCGTGGAGATGGACCTTTGTGATCTGCGGTTGTCGATGGCATACGAAGATCTGTAAGCAAAGTATTTGCAGCCTGCCTTCAGCATTCCACGTCTCTTATAATGGCGAATCGGACATGAGTGAACCTGCGGCGGGAAGTGGAAGAAAATTAGCGGTACAACTTGCCCTGGTGGCACTTGTACTGCTGCTGATCGTGTTCGGCATTCGGTATGCAACACGTTCCGACACGGAAATCCGCGCTGACAAGGTGGAGTACGCCGACCTGCTCAGTTCCATTGCCACAAACGGCAAGGTGGAACCCATGCAGAACTTCCAGGCGCACGCCGGTGAGCCCGGAACGGTGAAGTTTGTTCAAGTTCAGGTTGGGCAGCAGGTATCCGCGGGTACGCTTCTGCTACAGATGGACTCTGCCACTGCCGATGCCCGGGTGCAAACCGCAAGAAGTGCAATCGCTCAGGCACAGGCCGCGCAGTATGACCTTCGACAGGGTGGAACAACTGACGAACGGATTGGCATCAGTGGCGACTTGAGTCGCGCGAAGCTGCAGCTCAGCCAGGCTCAAAACGACGTGGCAGCGCTACAGGCCCTCCAGGTAAAAGGTGCTGCTTCATCCAACGAGGTAGCAGCAGCGCAGTCAAGACTCGCCTCCGCGCAGGCCTCCCTGCAATCCCTTCAGCAGCGCTCGACAGATCGCTACGCCCCGACGGACAAACAGCGCGTCCAGGCGCAGCTGATTGATAGCCGCGCGACGTTAGCTGCGGCCCAGGACAGCCTATCGAAATCCATCGTACGGGCTCCCTTTGCGGGTACGGTGTACTCCTTGCCGGTGCGCCAGTACCAGTTCGTTCAGTCTGGCGAGGAGCTTGTGCAGATGGCGGACCTGTCCAGGGTTCAGATCCGCGCTTACTTCGACGAACCAGAGATCGGGAAGCTAAAAGACGGCGCGGCAGTCACGATCAAGTGGGATGCCAAACCAACACAGATGTGGCATGGACATATCATCCGAACGCCCACCACTGTGATCACCTATGGAACACGCAACGTTGGTGAGGCGCTCATCGCGGTGGATGACGCAGCGGGCGACTTGCTGCCGAACACCAATGTGAATGTAAATGTGACCACGCAGCAGATCTTTCATGTACTGAGCCTGCCGCGTGAAGCGCTCCACACGTTGGGGAACGACAATTTCGTGTACCTGGTCGATCACGGCACGCTGGTGAAGCAGCCGGTGCAAATCGGTGGGCTTAACCTGATGCGTGTGCAGATTACCTCGGGTCTGCGGGATGGTGCCCTTGTGGCGCTGAACCCGCTGTCAAGCAGTGTGGATCTTTCGCCCGGACTTCGCGTCAAGGTTGTGTCACAGTGACCTTTGCAGCTAAAGCCGCTGTTGGCTGGCTCTTCCTTGTGTGCTGCTGTGCTCAGTGTCAGTCGATGGTCGCAGCGCAGGCAGCCGCGAAAGCCGGCAAGGTGGATGCAGCAATCTCTGCGCTAGCCAGCACACCAAAGTCCGCGGAAGCGGAGTCGCTTCTTTGCAGTCTGCACGCGTCCATTGATGAGCGTGATGCAGCGGTCAGCGCATGTGAGGCGGCGGCGGCGGCCGGTCCTACCAACAGCAACTACGCGTTGGAACTGGCACGGGCGTACGGAGAAAAGGCCGATCACAGCGGAGCCATTACCGGCATGCGTATGGTCGGCAGGGTTCGGACGAATTTCGAGCGTGCGGTACAGCTTGACGGGCAGAGTGTGGAAGCGCTCAGCGACCTGGGTCAATTCTATGTAGAAGCTCCCGGGATTGTCGGAGGCGGGCTGGACAAGGCGCGCGGAGTTGCGGCCAAATTGCAGCCGCTCTCCCCAGCAAGAGCCCACCGGCTACTTGCGATGATTGCGGCGAAGGACGGCAAGGACAGCGTCGCGGTCGCAGAGTACCAGGCGGAACTGAGTGTGTCGCACAGCGCCGAAGCGTACGTCGATCTCGCGAATTTCTACAAGAGCCGTAAGCAGCCGGAGCCCGCTGCAAAGATGGCCGAGCAGGCTCTGGAACACGACACACACCATGGACCTGATACGCTCGATGCCGCTAGAGTCCTCTTGAGTCTCCATCGCAATGAGAGTACAGCGCAGGACGCACTACGCAGTTACCTGAAATCCCCGCAAGTGGGTGTCGCACAATTTGCGAGAGCCCACGTGCTGTTAGGACAGAGTTTGCAGGCGTCCGGCGACAACGCAGGCGCACAAACAGAGGTCCAGGCCGCTCTCTCGCTGGCCCGCAATTATGAGGCCGCCAAGCGGGGCGCTGCACGATGAAGCTAGGCCAAATGTGCATTGCCGCCGCCTCCTCCGCGTTTGTTTGCGCTTCCGTAAACGCGCAGCTTTCCCTCCAAACCGCCGTTACTCTTGCGCTCAAGAACAGCCCCCGCATCAAGGTGGCGCAGGCTGATCTGGCGAAAGCGCGTGCGGCGCGCGGCGAGGCGAAGGACGCTTATATTCCAGTCGTCGCAACAACCGGCGGTTATGGCTTGTCCACGGGAGCACCACTTAACGTTCCAGTGGTCTTCAGCATCACCGCGCAGAGCCTGGTTTTCTCGTTCTCGCAACGCGACTACATCCGGTCCGCACAGCAATCCGTCGAAGCTGCGGAGCACCTGCTGAAGAATCAACAGGTCGAAGTAGTCGAGGACACAACAAACACCTACATTGCCCTGGACAACGCGCTCTCGCGGCAGAAAGTTCTGCGCGAAGCAAATGGCTTTGCAGACCGCCTGGTATCTGTAACTTCGGATCGTATCCAGGCGGGTGTGGATGCGAACGTGGAACTGCCAAAATCCCGTCGCACGGCAACGCAAATTCGTCTTCTGCGTCTGCAGCTGCAGGATGAAATCGCTTCGAACACAGGCCACTTGGCACTGCTTACAGGTCTTCCTGAGGCCGGTCTGCGCACCGATCCCACCTCCATACCGGAGCTTGAAGCCCCACGAACCGACCAGGTAGACCGCGGTGCGCAGCAGGATAGCGATGGGATTGCGGCGGCGTTCTCCAACGCAAGAGCCAAGCAATATGCCGCGTTCGGGGATCGCCGTTACATCCTTCGCCCGCAGGTGGCGCTTTCTGCCGGTTACAGCCGTGTAGCCACGGAACTGTCATCCTACGCCGCGTACTACCCGCGATATGCAGGAAATGCGGAGAACCCCAACAGCCAGAACTCCTACGGCTTTGGCTTGCAGGTAACACTTCCTTTGCTTGACTTTGCACACCGGTCCAAGGCCAGAGAATCTGCCGCAGACGCCGCCCGCGCCTTTGCAGAGGCAGAACAGCAGCGTGGAATTTTTCGCGAGGGCAAGGCACGGCTGCGCAATTCCACCATGGAGTTGAAGTTACGGGCCGATCTAGCGCAAGACGAGCAAGAAATCGCGCGCGATCAACTGGAAGCCATGCAGGTGCAGCTACAGGCAGCGGCAGCCAACCTTTCCGGCCAGAAACTTACACCCAAGGATCTACTGAATGCTCAATTGCTGGAGCGGCAGCGTTACGTAGATGTGCTCACGGTAGAACTTCAGTTACGACAGACCCAGGTCAATTTGCTTCGACAAACAGACGGGCTGGGCGTTTGGGTACTTGGCGCGTCCGGGCTTAGCACTGCAACACCCGGAACGATCGTGGCTCAGCCGACCATCAACGCTCCAGCACCGGTGAATGGCACTTTGCCCTCGCCCGGAACCGCGCTACCTGGCACCACACGTCCGTAAAAGACGTCTGGGAGCTGAGTCGCCGCACGCCGTCAAGCAGCCGCTAGCGGCCCGAAATGCTAAACTTCTAGGTGAATATGCCACTGAAAACGCTGTTTCTGAACCCACCCTCCTTCGAAAACTTCGATGGCGGCGCCAGCAGCCGCTGGCCCGCGACCCGGGAGATTGAATCGTACTGGTATCCGGTCTGGCTGGCGTACCCGGCCGGCATGCTGGAAGGTTCACGCCTGCTCGACGCACCGCCGCACCACGTGAGCGCAGAAGAGACGATCGAGATCGCAAAAGGATACGAGTTCCTTGTTCTGTTCACGTCGACGGTAGGTTGGGCGGGCGACCATGGGCTGGCACAAGCCATCAAGAGTGCAAATCCAAACATCAAGATAGCCTTTGTTGGTCCGCCTGTGACCACCGATCCGGAACGCGCACTGAACGAGTGCAGTGCCATCGACTTTGTCTGCCGGCGTGAGTTCGATTTTTCGGTGGTGGAGTTCGCTCAAGGCAAGCCGCTGGCGCAAATACTTGGGATCAGCTATCGGGGCGAGAGCGGCATCCTTCAGCACAACAATGATCGTCCTCAGGTCGAAGATCTGGACGCCATGCCCTGGGCTACCAAGATTTATAAGCGGGACATGGACGTGACGCGCTACAACGTTCCCTTCCTGCTGCACCCGTACATCTCGCTTTACAGCACGCGCGGATGCCCTGCGCAGTGCACCTTCTGCCTGTGGCCACAAACATTGAGCGGTCATGCATGGCGTAAACGGTCCAGCGATGACGTAGCGGCTGAAATGAAGTGGGCCAAGGAGAACTTTCCTGAGGTCAAGGAGTTTTTCTTTGACGACGACACCTTCAACATCCAGAAGGCGCGCACCGTTGAACTCTGCAGCAAGCTCAAGCCGCTGGGTATTACCTGGTCCTGCACCAGCCGCGTTACCACAGACCGCGAGACCTTGAAGGCTATGAAGGAAGCCGGTTGCAGGCTGCTGATTGTGGGTTTTGAGTCGGGCGACCCACAGATTCTCAAGAACATCAAGAAAGGTGCCACGGTTGAGCGTGCGCGAGACTTCGTTAAGGACTGCCACGATCTCGGCCTGGTAATTCACGCAGACTTCATTCTCGGCCTGCCTGGTGAGACCAGGGAGTCCATCCGCAACACCATCAACTTCGCCAAGACACTCGATTGCGAGACCATCCAGGTTTCAGTCGCGCATGCTTACCCGGGAACCGAGTTCTACGATTTTGCCGAAAAGAACGGCTTCATCACCAACGAGATCATGAACGATACGGGCGGACACCAGATGGCACACATTGAGTACCCTGGCCTGCCAACGGAGTACGTCATGGAGATGGTGCACCGCTTCTATGACGAGTACTACTTCCGTCCGAAGGCCGCTTTCCGGGTAGTGTGGAAGGCAATTGTGAACCGGGATGTTCCACGGCTCTACACTGAAGCCAAATCATTTATGAAGCTACGCTCGCAGCGCAACAGGGCAGCGCGCGCCAAGCGCGAAGAAAGTGCGTTGAAGCAGCAGGAATCGGTAAGTATGAATGCCTGACGCCCGAACGAACACGAAGAATGCGGGCCGGCCCTGTGCCGGCCGCTTCTGTTGTGGGTCGCTCTCATCGGCTGCAGCCTTCGCAGTACGCGGTTCTGGTCTTCATCATGTTGGGCGCTTCCGTTGGCGACGCATTGTTAAGCCGGGGTATGCGGCAGGTAGGGCCTGTCACTTTGGCGCACCTTTCGCTCCTCTTACACGCACTGCTCAATCCTTGGGTACTGTGCGGCATCGCGGTGCTCATCAGCTTTATGGGTAGCTACATGACCGCACTTAGCTGGGCTGACCTTACGTTTGTTCAGCCTGCAACGGCCTTCGGCAACGTGGTGACAGCTCTGATCGGCCGCGCGTGGCTTCACGAAGCCATCACGCCGGCGCGCTGGGCCGGCATTGCATGCATTGTCATCGGTGTTGGCTTCGTCGCGAATGGGCCTTCCAGAACGGAGCACAATATTGTCGCCCGGTCACAAAGCGAGCAGTCGTGAGCAGCCAGTTCTCTCCCACAACGATCGCGACCATCGTGGTTATGGTGCTGGGAGCAACCGCCGGCGAGACCCTGATTTCCGCAGCCATGACGAGAGTGGGCGATCTTGACGTGATCCGCACGCAGAGAGGTTTGCTTGGAGCCATCTTCGCCGTGGTGACTTCTCCATTGCTACTGGGCGGCATCTTTTGCATGGCTGCCAGTTTCTTCGCGCTACTGTTTGCTCTATCCGGAGCGGATCTGAGCCTGGTGGCACCCGCGACCAACTCGCTCACCTTCGTCGCGACCGCGGTGGCCGCCAAGTTCTTCCTCCGGGAGACTGTGGACCGGCGACGCTGGCTGGCAGCGTTGTTCGTCGCTGCTGGTGTCGCTCTAATTGCGCGATAACAGCTTCATCAAGCCAGCAGTGGCAAGGTCCGGCTGCAAGAAGGTTTGTGTCAAGCCACTTGCCCGGACAACCGCTTCCGCAGCCAGATAACCACTACGCACAGCGCCTTCCATGGTGGAGGGCCATCCGGTCCGTGTCCAGTCGCCCGCCAGGAACAAACCACGCCAGGGTGTCTCTTGTATTGGCCGATAGGCATCCAGCCCGGGTGTAACGGAAAAGGTCGCACGTGCGTCTTTCAATATGCCGCTCTTGATGAGCTTCGCGTTTGCGGCTTGCGGGAAAAACATAGCGAGTTCGTGGAGAGCAGACGTGAGTAGCTCTTGGCGCGTTTGATGCAGCTGCCGGAACGAAGCGCTGATCGTCAGCTCCATGTAACTACCGCGCTGCGCAGGCCAACGGCGGATCCGCGACTTGTGGAACATCCACTCGATTCCCGTGTCAAGAAGTGCGGCATGATCCAGGTCGGTGAATTCCTTCTCGTACCAAAGGTGAATGGACGTAATTGGGGCAGTGCGAAAATGCGCAGCAGCCTGTCGCAACGTCTCGCTTTCGGTATTGTCCGGTAGCAGTTCCACAGCCTGCTGGAATGGCAGAGCCAGAACAACATTGGCCAAACGAAAATCGCCCTGAGACGTCTTGACCAGCCAGCCCTCGGGTTGCTGCTCCAGCCCTGTGACGGCCTGCTGCAGACGCAATTCACTTCCTTGCCGGACACATTGCTCGGCCACGTGCGAGTAAAACGTGGAGAGCGGTTCCGTAGGAATACCCATCCTGCCACCCTCCGCGGACTTGAGGAAGGATTCATAAAAGACCTGGCCCGCGTACCTCAAGGAGCAGTTCTCTGGAGTGTCGTTGAGCGCACTCACAACCACGGGTTTCCACAGGTGGCGAACGGCGCGCTCGGGCTGTTTCGTACGCTGAAGCCAAGCCTCAAAGCTCTCGTTGTCCTTCTGCGGGTAGCCGTTCAGAAAGTGGAGCAAGCCACGAGCGACGGCGAACTTATCCGAAAACGACAACATGCCAGCACGTAGAAAGTCCGGAGAGGTATGCAGCGGCGAAGGTAGGGCTCGGCCACGTAAGACGGTGTGAGCATGCTTGCCTGGCTCAAGAAACGTGAACTCTTTGTACCAGCGGATGTGGTCCGCCGCGCCCGACTGTGCGCACAAAGCACGCAGATTAGTGCAACAGCCCAGCAATATGTGCTGACTATCGATCTCTTCGCCTAACGATGGATGCTGATAGGAGTATGCGCGTCCGCCGACGAAAGGCTTGCGTTCCAGCAGGAGCACGCGGGCGCCCGCTCCGCTCAGAGCGCTAGCTGCGGCTAAGCCCGCGAGCCCAGTGCCAACCACTGCAACGTCGAAGAACGATGTACTCACGCCTTTGCACCGGGAGTTGCGAGAACCCGCGCGATCAGCCTTCGGACGAGTCCCTCCATCAACACAAGGAGCTTGCGCGCGGTAGGAACGCTGACGCGGCGCTCGAATACGCGATATCGCATGCGGATGATTCGCAAAAGCAAGAGGTAATAGATGCGTACAAGAACACGCATCGCAGACCGGCTGTCCTGCTCGAGCAATGGAATAAGCCGGTCAGACGCTCGGTAAAGTGACTGCGCGCGTGCCGCCATTTCAGCAAGCAGCGCCCGCATCGCGTAGCTTTCAAAGCCGCGCCGACTCTGCTCCAGCACATCCTTTGTGCTCAGCGCATGCCTGTTCAGCCAATCTTCAGGCAAATACACCCGACCGCGATCCGCATCTTCTTTCACATCACGGAGTATGTTGGTCAGTTGAAACGCAAGTCCAAGCTGCTCCGCGTACGTCTCCGCGTCTGCACTGCTATAGCCGAAGATCCGTATCGTTACCAGACCGACCACGGAGGCGACCAGGTAACAGTATCGCTCCAGCGCTTCTTCTGTTTCGTACTGGTCAAAAGAGCCGTCATCCAGGTGCACACGCCGAACTCCTTGAGATAACTCCGGCGCAAGGTCCATGGTGGTGCCCTGCACAAGCTTCTCCAACAAGTCGCCGCTTACACCGAAGACTGCCTGCACATCACGCACGGCACGGAACACAGGTGCGTCTTCCGAAGATACTTGCGTCTCGCCACGCCAGGACTGCATCCATTCCGCCATAAGTTCTCGGCGCTTGCCAATCGGAATGGCTTCATCGTCGGCCAGGTCATCTGCGCGCCGCATGAACGCGTAGATTGCGCACATTGCATCGCGCTTGTGAGAAGGGAGTGCAAGAAAGCCATAGTAAAAGTTCTTTGCCTGCTGCTTTGCGACCATGCGGCAGTGCGCATAAGCCTTTACAAGCTGCGGATCGCGCATGCTCATCGCAAGCCCTTCGAGCCGCGGTGCACGCCCAACTTGCCAAGCCCAGCGTTCAGGAGCAACCTCAGTTTGGTGGCTCTTGAGACCTCTGGCCGACGGCTCAGGGTGTTGAACCCGATCTGCTCAATGGCGCGCAGAATGGCTAACCCACCCTGTGTAAACAGGCGGAGTGTGGCTGCAAGCTCTCGGTCTACCTGGTCGATCAGTGGAGCGCCTTCGAGCAGCATGGCGCGTGTTTCCACCACAAGCTCACGCAACATGTCGCGGTACCGGCTGTCCTCACCCCCCGTCTTTAGATCGGCCTCGGACAGCCCGTGCTTTGCCAAACGATCCGCAGGCAAATATAAGCGGTCGCGGTCGCGGAGGTCTTCACCCACATCCTGCCAGAGGTTGGCCAGCTGCAATGCCGTGCAGGTGCGGTTGGCGAGCCGATGCAGCTCCGGCTGCCGGTAGCCGCAGGCGTACAGCACCAGCGAGCCGACCGGGTTCGCGGAATACCGGGAATAGTCTTCGAGCTCCGCCAAGTCGGCGAAGCGCGTCTTTACCTGGTCATTGCGGAATGCGAGCAGAAGGTCGGCAAAGGGGCGGCGGGGCAGGTCGCATGTGGCGATGGTTGGCTGCAGAGCGACAAACACCGGATGCCGTGATGCCAACGGAGTGTCATAGCATTCGTCGAGCATGCCGCCCCAGGTGTTCAGCAGACGCAAAGCGGTTGCGCGGTCACCTACTTCGTCTCCCAGATCGTCAGAGACGCGGCAATACGCGTAGATCGCGTGAAAGTGAGGACGCAGCCTGGAAGGCAGAAGACTTGTGGCTACATGGAAGTTTTCATAGTGTGACTCGGCAAGCGTCCGGCACCAGGACTGCGCTTCGGCAAGCGTCGGCCGAAGCACCGGCTCCCTAAGGGTGACCGGTGCACCTTCAAGCCGCTGCTCCCGCACAACAGACGCCCCGGTCACGCTCTCTCCCTGGGCAGGATCGCTGTTTTGATGTCGAGGGCCCCTGTGGACGACCTTTCCAGCATCGCGCGGAAGACGCCCGGCACGTCCTGAAGCCTAGCCGTTGCCGTGATAAAGTCTTCTGCGTTTACCCGGCGGGACGCAATCAGGTCGAACGCGCGCCTGCAGGTTTCCGGCGTGTGGTGAAAGCTTGCCTTGATCGTGATATCGCCGTAGTGCAACCGGTTTGTGTCAAACGAAACTCGTGTTCCGCTCGGTGGGCCTCCGAAAAGATTTACTACTCCGCCCTTTCGTACCAGCTCGACCGCCTGCTGCCACGTCTCAGGTGTGGCGACACATTCAATCACAGCGTCCGCACCTTCTCCGGCTTCTGTAAGAGCCCGCACTGCCGCTACTGTGTCCGTGCCTTCGGCGATTTGGACGACCTCCGTCGCCCCGAACCGGCGGGCGCTCGCGGCCTGATCTTTACGCTTCACCACGGCGATAACACGGCAACCCGCGATGCTTGCGGTACGCAGAAACATGAGACCGATGGGACCGGCACCTATTACAGCGACGGTGTCGCCGGAACCGGCTCCAGTCTCTTCCAGCCCACGCACAACGCACGCGAGAGGTTCTGTCAGCGCAGCGTGCTGAAATGCCATGCCCTCCGGAATATGCAAAGTATTTTTGTCCACGATGCGTGCGGGAATGCGCATGTACTCAGCGTAGGCACCATTGTTGAAAAGCAAGTCGCTACAGAGATTTGGCTGGCCGTGGCGGCAGAACAGACAGAGACCGCAGGGTGCTGAGTTCATAGCCACCACCCTGTCTCCCATGGTGAATCCCGCAACTTTGTCACCCACCGCACTGACAGTACCGGCCACCTCATGCCCAAAGAGCGCAGGCGGAACTAGCATTTTTGCATGGTATCCGCGGCGGTACACCTTCAGATCCGTGCCACAGGTAAGCGCCGCACCTACACGGAGAATCAGCTCGCCTGCGCCGGGCAGCGGGACCGGCACAGTCTCCAGGCGAAGGTCTTCCCTGCCGTGTAACACTACGGCGTGCATTTGCGACAACATGACTTCATTTTCTCACCCGAGCTGCCGTCGGCAATGTTCAGGAGAACGCGCGCCACAAAGGTACGAAACGGCGCCCGATGTTCGCGCATCTGACTACTGCAACCATTAGAAGATAGGCGAAGCCACCGCACATGCCCTTTGCGTCACCCACAGAGTTCGCCAAAATACAGGTCGCGGCCGCGCAGGAGTACTTTTTGCTCTGTGCGAAATCGCTCGCGGCGCTGTTTACGCCGCCGATCTACCTGGCTGACATCTTTACTCAAATGGACTCGATAGGCTTCGGTTCCCTGCCCATCACAATCCTTGCCGGCTTTTTTACAGGATGCGTCCTGGCTCTGCAGTCCGCCACGTCCTTGCAGCAGTTCGGCGCGATTAGCATGACGGGAAGGCTTGTTTCTCTTTCCATGATGAAAGAGCTCGGCCCTGTGCTGACCGGTCTCATGGTGTCTGGAAGAAACGCTTCGGGCATGGCCAGTGAGCTCGGCTCCATGAAGGTAACGGAACAGATTGACGCGATGCGCGCCCTGGGCGTGGATCCAATCCGAAAGCTGGTCACACCGCGTGTATCCGCGACAGTCTTTATGCTGTTCTGGCTCACGATTCTGTCCGATGCCGTCGGAGTCGCTGGCGGCGGATTGGTGAGTGTCTTTATGCTCGGGCTGAATGGTACTTCCTACTTTCACTCCACGTATCGTGCGCTCGTGTATGGCGATGTGGTGCAAGGCATGGTGAAGCCGATTTTCTTCGGCTACATCATCTCAACCGTGGGCTGCTACTTCGGAATGAGCACCAAAGGAGGGACCCAAGGTGTTGGCCGCTCAACGACACAGGCCGTTGTCGTGTCGTCTGTTTTCATCATCGTTGTGGACTTCCTCATAAGCCGCGTGACCATTGGTATCTTCGGGCGCTGATATGGCAGAAGAGCAGAACACGCCATCACAGCACAACGACGGCCCGGTCCTTGAGCTACAGAACGTCAGCATCACCTTTGATCGTAACAAGGTGTTGGATGGTGTTAGCTTTATCGTCAATCGCGGCGAGACACGGGTTCTGTTAGGGCCCGCAGGAGGCGGCAAGAGCGTCTTGCTCAAGCTGATCAATGGACTGATCAAGCCTGACGAGGGCAGCATCAAGGTCTTCGGACGGGAAATCACCACCATGAACGAGTTACAGCTTTTTGACATGCGTCGTCGCGTTGGTATGGTGTTCCAGGAGTCGGCGCTATTCGATTCCATGAACGTAGAGGATAATGTGGCCTACCGGCTCAACGAAGAAGGTACGCCTACTGAAGAATCCCACAAGCGCGTGCAGGAGGCCCTCGACTTCGTGGAACTAGGCAAGGCGATTGCCAAGTTCCCCTCTGAACTTTCCGGTGGCATGCGCCGCCGCGTATCGATTGCGCGCGCGATCATCACAAAACCGGATCTTATTCTTTACGATTCGCCCA
The DNA here is from genome assembly GCA_964242065.1 of uncultured Terriglobus sp. Classification (GTDB taxonomy): domain Bacteria; phylum Acidobacteriota; class Terriglobia; order Terriglobales; family Acidobacteriaceae; genus Terriglobus. The sequence goes on from CAXTBQ010000004.1 coordinate 37,439, forward strand.
CCGGCGGCCTTGATCCGATCACTTCGACGACAATCGTTCAGCTTGTAATCAAGCAGCGTGACGTATCGCACACCACATCCCTGATGATCACGCATCGCTTACAAGATGCCTTCGTACTTGCGACGAATTGCTTCGATCCCGACACGAACCAGATGAAGAAGATTCCTGACGGCGGCGTGGATGAGAACACTCGCTTTCTCGTTCTGAACGAAGGCAAGATTGTGTTTGACGGCTCCACACTGGAGCTCACCCACTCGGAAGATCCTTGGATCAAAAGCTATTTGGAGTAAGCTTGTCAGCTTGCTTGCGCGTTCAGCGTGCGATGAAAGAGGTTCAGCGCTTCCCTGTAGAGATGCATGGCAAGCTCCGGATCGTAGCGAGCCCCCTCATCGCGCATGAAGGCATGCGCTCCATTCACCTCATGCCAGGCGAAGCGCAGGTTCAGCTCGTCTAGCCGGTTCAGAATCGTGCGTCGCCCATCCAGAGGGATGTGCGGATCCTGGCGACCCCAGATCATGAGCAGCTCGCCTCTAATGTCTGCGGAGCGTGCAAGCGAGTCATCACTCTGACCTTTGCCCAGACTTCCTTTATGGATGTCTGTCCCGTAGAAGCAGACGGTGGCTCGCACATCCGGCTCCATGGCGGCGCGGAATGCGAGGTGGCCACCAAGACAGATGCCGATTGCACCCAACGCGCCCGAACAATCCCCTCGGGATCTTAGGCGGTCTAGCACCGCGCGAGTGTCCGCATCATAGCTGGCGAGTTCTTTCTCATACTTCCACTTGTTGCCTCTGTCTGAGCCTGCCTGGTCGTAGGCGAACACGGCTCCTGCCGGCTCAAACTCGTGGTAAACCTCGGGCATGGCCACGATGTAACCATGGCCAGCCAACAGCGCGGCGGTGCGCCGGATGGGGTCAGTCACCTGGAAAATTTCGGAGTAGAACACCAGCCCCGGATACTTACCAGGTGTTGCCGGCCGCACGATGTGCGTGCGCATCGGCCCGTATGGCGTTGTCAGCGTGACAAACTCATGCGGCGCGAGAATCAAGCTTGTCCTCCTCTCTCTTGGCGTACTAGCGCCAGCTTACCGCTAGATGCCACCTCATGCCGCGATCCGATGTCTTCTGCAGCACCGTCTCGAACTCACGGAGTTCTTCGCGGAGCAACTCTCCATCGCTGCCAAGCTGAGCTGGCTCCAGAGTCAGGCACTGGAGCATCGGCCGCACCGAAGCTAAACCCTGGTCTCCTTCAAACCATTGTGGCGGGGGCAGCCTCTGCAATAGACTTGCATCGCCCGCACCCTCTTCCAGTAGCAAATACATTGAGTTTTCGTCCGCTGAGAAAAAGTCAATCAGTGGTCGCACGCCGAGCCGGACGGCCATACGCTCGAGCGCGTCTTCGTTGCGAGCGAGCGCTCGGCCATTGACGAATGTATCGAAGCCCGGATCTTCACCTTCGACAACGATGTACATGGATGCTGCCATCTGTGCGCTCCAGTGTAAATGCTGGAGAGGGGCTCTGCAGGAGTGAGGCTAACGACGGCGTAAACCCAAGAGACTCAGGAAAAAGCTGGCGAAGCATATCTCAGCACCCAGCATCAGGCAGAGCATGGCCGGCAGCGTTCTCCGCATCATTTCTACTGGTGGCAGCGGTCCGTAACCGGTTTGCGCCCAGTTGAGAACCGAAGAGAACGCGATTCCGAGGCCGGCGACCAAGAGGACGGCGCCTGTAATGAGTCCCGTCTCTAAGGTCACGTATTGGAACCAACGGTCGAAGCTCTTGTCCTCCGGCAACAAACCTTCAGTGATCGCAAACACCTTCGCGGCAATGCTGAAAAAGACTAGTTGAAAGCCCAGCAGCACGGCGGCGACAGCGTATGCGAGTGTGTCCACACCAAGATTGACATGGCCCAAGGGCCGCTCTGAAGGCAGCAGCCATGCCATGAGAGAGAATCCCCCAAGCATCAGCAGAAGTCCGGGGATGAGGAAGAGCCAACGGGGCGAGTACATGAGCAAGAAGCGGAAGTGCCGCCATCCATCTCGCCATGTTTTCAGGTGTGGCGGCCGGCTTCGGCCATCCTTCTGCAGCGTAGTCGGTACTTCCACAATCCGCTGTCGCAGGAGCGAAGACTTCACGACCATTTCACTGGCGAACTCCATGCCTGTGGTCCTGAGCTTCAACTGCTCATAAGCCGTCTTGGAAAACGCGCGCATACCGCAATGGAAGTCTCCCACGGGTGTGTGGAACAACGTCCGTCCCATCCAACTGAGGACGGGGTTACCCAAATAACGGTGAAGAAACGGCATGGCAGCGGGACCGATGCCGCCTTGGAAACGGTTGCCCATGACCAGGTCCGCGCCCTCGCGGAGCTCCGCAAGGAAGCGTGGAATGTGAGCAAAATTATAGCTGTCATCCGCATCGGCCATGATGACGTACTTGCCTCCTGCGGCAGCTATGCCTGCGTCCAACGCGGCACCGTATCCGCGAACTGGAACGGGCACCACGCGTGCGCCGTGAGCGAGCGCGATCGCTTGTGAACCGTCAGTCGAGCCGTTATCCGCGACAACTACTTCGCCTTCAATACCGTTCTGCTGCAGTGCGGCTACGGCCTTGTCGACGCACGTTGCCAAGGTCTCGGCTTCGTTCAGGCAGGGCATCACGACTGTCAACTCAAGTGCGTCGTCCACTTTTGTCATCGACCTCATACTGTTCATTGCACACGCATGGGTAAGGCGTAGAAGTTTGTTTCACCCAATCGGATCCATCCGGCGGCAGCTGGATGCGACGGATTCATCTCACCCGGATCGAAGGTCCCCACGATCACCTGTGCTCCCTGACGCCTTACCACTTCATAAACCTGCTCACGATTTAGCATGCCATCCAGTTGTTGAATCAGGTGTTCTGATGATGGCGCATAGACTTCCGTTAGGATGCGCACACCCGCGAGTCTTGCCCAGTAGTGATCGCTTACACAGGCAATGGTACCGACACAAGCGATCTCATCCCCCGACCGCACGCCCATGCGCGCGAGACCTTCCGCAGCACCAAAGATCTGCGGACTTTGCCAGGCTGGGACGGGTCCGGAAACGGCTTCATCGCGCCGGTTGGCAAGATCCTCCCGGACCAACTCGCCGAGCATCAGCGCGGAGAACAGAACCACGGCGGCACAAGACAGGCGCCTGGCAAATGGCGCATGTTCCGGCAAAACCTGCAAAGCCGCAAAGATCGGCAGGAGCACAGCGAAGTAAGCCACCGTGACATAACGCTCTTCCACATTAACAGAGGTATAGATCACCCACATCGCGAGACCGACTCCTGCTGCAGGCAACGCAAACCACGAGGATCCTCGCAGCGTCGCACCGCTGCATAGAAGCACAACGAGAAGAATCAGTGGTTCCGGGTGATTAAGAAGATACCGGACAATAAGTACAACATTTCGCGAGTCTCGGTTTAGCAGTAGGCGAGGGCTGAACTTCGGCGTGATCTGCTCATTGAAGTATGTCGCGTCGAACCAGGGAGGGTAAGTTCCATACGGCAGCGCTTTGTAGCTGTAAACGCCGGGTGCGGCGAGGACGCGCTGCTCCGGATGAACAAGGTGCACTGTGGCAGAACCGAAGCTCTCGGTCATCCAAGGTTCCAAATGCATCTTTTCCGTGCCTGACACGTACCAGGCGTAATTCAGAGAACCGGAATCCCCGAAGTCGAAACGATGTTTCTGCCGGGACAGAGCTGCGATGTAAGGTCCCGCTACCAGTGCAAAGACAACGAACGAAGTGGCTACCGGTGCGAAAGATCGTATCCACCCACGCTTCTGCACCAGCAAAGCGAACGCTGCCAGCACAACCATACACAGCACCGAGACCAGCAATGCGAAGGATTTGGTCAGGTAAGCAAGACCAAGGCACAGACCCATTGCTGCTGCGAAGCCTGCCTGTGATCCCAGACCCACGGCGGTAAGCGATTTCATCAGCATCGCGAGTCCGAGCAAAAGCAGGGCCTGCAGCAGTCCATCCGTCCGTACTTTACCTAAACTCATTTCGCGCATGGATGCGATTACCAGCAACCCGGTGCCCAGCAACTGTAACGCGGCTGTAGAAAGGAGGCTCTGAACATCGGCTGAGACGAGTTGTCTGAACCTGACCAGTGCGCGAACGAACAGCAGCAACGCTGCCACTTGAAGAACGAATATGCCGAAGTTTACCGCGTAATACGCCCTTAGTTCGGTGGCACGACTGGTGTGAAACAGCACCTGGCCGAACCAAAGAAATGCAGGGTAAAGTGGGTGCCAGTAGGCGTTGACTGCACCACCCCAACGATGAGCATGCAGAAGGTCGGCAATGTCCATGTATGAGACAGCATCGCCATCAATGGCATAGCGGTCGTAACGCATCGACATCCAACTGAACGGCAACAGCAAGAGCAGGTATCCGCCCAGTAGACGACGCAGGCTTCGCTCGTTCACAGCCACTCCGCTGACATCTCGTTCGCATGCATGTGAATGTTCAGAATAGCGCAGGGGCTTCAAGCTCAGCACAGCTTACCTCGCCACACCAGGCATTTTTAGAGAGCCACAGCGCGTCGGGCGAGGCTTTACAAGCAATGGTTCACCTTCTCATCGGAAATAGTGATATCCGTATTCATACGAATGCAAAACAGGCAACAGAGAAGGGCTGCTCTCGCAGCCCTTCTCCTTTGCGAAACATTGATTGTTAGGAGCGCGAGCTTGAAGGCGCGCTACCCGCTCCGCCAGGTCCTCTGCGTCCACCACGACGCCGGCGGCGCTTGTTGCCCACGGGCCGGTCACCCTGCGGCTGTCCGCTGGCTGAGTTCTGCTGAGAGGCGGCAGGCGCATCACCCGTTTCGTCCTCTTCACCGTCGTCTAGGTCCTCGTCGTCGTCATCAAAATCCTCGCCACCCTCAAGCGTGATGGTTTCCTCTGCCGCGACCGGTGCGGCACCTTCCGGTCGGGCAGGACGCTGGTCTCCCCGAGCCTGTTCGGCACGCGGCCCACGACCTCCGCGATCGTCGCTGCTCTGCGGCTCTGGATCAGGAAGGCCCAGCTTTGCACGTTGCTCTCTCAGGACAGCCTTTCGCGAGAGCTTGATGCGATTGCCTTCGATCGTAAGCACCTTGACAAGAATCTGATCGCCCTCGCGAAGCTCATCCTTAACCTCTTTCACGCGATGTTCCGCGATCTCAGAAACGTGTAGGAGACCGTCTGTACCGGGGAATATTTCGACGAAGGCACCGAACTCAGCGAGGCGTACAACCTTACCCAGGTACGTCTTGCCAACCTCCGGAACCGCGGTGATGTCGGTAATCATTTGGAGTGCGCGCGCCAGGCCGTCTGGATCGCTCGACGAAACATCCACCTTACCGGAGTCGTCGACATCGATCTTGACCTGCGTAGCCTCAATGATGCCTCGAATGACTTTGCCGCCGGGCCCAATCAGATCGCGAATCTTATCTGTTGGGATTTGCAGCGTCCTAATCTGAGGAGCGAAACGCGACTTTTCTTCACGAGCGCCGGATATCACAGCATCCATCTTGTCCAGCAGGAAAATGCGCGCACGCTTGGCCTGCGCCAGCGCCTCACGCATGATTTGCGGCGTGATGCCCATGATCTTGATGTCCATCTGCAACGCCGTAATTCCTTCGCGCGTCCCGGCCACCTTGAAATCCATGTCGCCATAATGATCTTCAGCTCCCGCGATGTCCGTCAGGATGGCGTAGTCTTCGCCCTCCTTCACCAGACCCATAGCGATGCCTGCAACGGAAGCCTTAAGCTTTATACCGGCATGCATCAACGAGAGTGATGCCCCGCATACCGTTGCCATGGAAGACGACCCGTTGGACTCAGTAATGTCTGACACCACGCGGAGCGTGTAAGGTGATTCCTTTTCATCCGGTAGAACGGCTTCAATCGCGCGGTACGCGAGTGCGCCGTGGCCGATCTCGCGTCGGCCGGTCCCCGTCATGCGGCCTACTTCACCTACAGAGTACGGTGGAAAATTGTAGTGGAGCATGAAGCGGCGCTTCTGCTCGCCCTCGTAGCTCTCGAGACGTTGAGCATCATCTCCTGTGCCCAGGGTGGCGGTCACAATGGCCTGCGTTTCCCCCCGTGTGAACAGAGCGGAACCGTGTGGCCGCGGCAAAATGCCGACTTCTATGTCGATCTGACGAATCTGATCGAACGCACGGCGATCCGGACGAATGCGATCCTTGAGTACCTGCTCGCGGAAGATGTTCTCGCGCAACTGATCGAAGTATTTGCCCAGCTTCTTACCCGCAGCTGCATCGCCTTCCGGCAGCGCCCCTTTGAGTTCGTCCTTCAATTCCTTGATCTTCGAGTAGCTTGCAATTTTGTCGTGCTTCTCGGTGTCAACGGCATCGGTCAGTCGCTCCCCTACCTGCGCCTTCAGTCTGGCCGCGTAGTCAGCATCCACCTCTACGGCCTTGATCGCCCGTTTCGGCTTGCCAGCCAACGCGACGAGTTCCAGAATGCTCGCACAGATGAGCTTGATCTGTGCGTGTCCGAACTCGATGGCTTCGACGACCTTCTCTTCCGACACCTCCTTTGCGCCGGACTCCACCATTACGATGCCGTCTCTGGTACCGGCAACCATGATGTTCAGCAGGCTCTTTGCGCGTTCGGTGTAGGTTGGATTGACAATGAATTGATCGTCGATCAAGCCAACACGCACCGCACCGATTGGTCCCTCAAACGGAATGTCGGACAGCGCAATGGCGCAGCTCGCAGCGTTGATCGCGACTGCATCCGGATCGTTCTCACGATCCGCGGAGTACACAAACGCGACCACCTGCGTCTCGTTGCGGTAGGTTTCAGGAAACAGAGGGCGAATAGGTCGGTCGATCTGACGGGAAGTAAGGATTTCCTTCTCAGAAGGCCTGCCTTCCCGCTTGATGAAGCCGCCCGGTATGCGTCCGCCGCCATAGCTGGTTTCCCGATACTCGACAGTGAGTGGAAAGAAATCCACACCTTCCTTCGGGTCGGGCGCACCAACCGCCGTTGCCAACACGACAGTGTCGCCACAGCTTACAAAGGCTGCGCCAGAAGCTTGCTTGGCAATGCGGCCAGTCTCAAATGTGATCCGCTTGCCCCCGGCAAGCTCGACGGAAGTTTCCTGCTTCATAGCGATTGTTCTCTCTTTGCTTTTGTATGGGAACTTGGGCGCGGCTTAGCAGTCGCATGCGCGCGGACCAGGGCTCCCGGCGCAGCGCGATCCAGTCGCGGCGCCAGGTTGCCGGTATAACAATAGACGACAGAGTCAGAGCGAACCTCTGGTCTAGGAGCACGGGAGCGGACACGGAACTCATGCGGGAACTCCCCCAGCCGGGCGTCCAACTTTCGCAATGCCGCCCCGGATCTGTGAAGACCTGCCCTGTGCTCTCAGTGTGAGGCCCTCGCAATTGTATGGCGAACTACGCCTGAAGTGCCGCCCACGCTACTTGCGAATACCTAGTTTTCCGATCACATCCCGGTAGCGGTCAGGATCGTTCTTCTTCAGGTAATCCAAAAGGCTGCGGCGCTTGGAAACCAACATCAAGAGACCGCGGCGTGATCCATGGTCCTTCTTGTGGGTCTTGAAGTGCTCCGTAAGCTGCCCGATGCGTTCGCTAAGAATGGCGATCTGCACCTCGGGGCTGCCGGTGTCTGTATCGTGCACTCGATACTTGGTAATGATGTCGTTCTTTGTCTGCGTTGCCAACACGATCTTGCGGTACTCCTGATCAGAAAGCCTTATTTTCTAGACCACAGAATAACACCTGCGGAGCTTTCACTCAGTGGGCAGACTTGCTTTCGCGTTGCATCTGGGCAGTCCAACGCAAAAAACGGAGGAATTGGCGTCTCTCGGAGCACAAAAGCCGTAACATCGCTCTCCCACTTATGGTTTCCGCGTGCATGCCCGTGTAGGTTTCCATACGCCATTGCAAGTATGGGCTGCGCCAGGGCCGCAGTCGCGAACCCCGGGTGGCGATCCACAAAAACTTTACCGCTCCGAGCACCTCATTAGTTTAGCGCCGGCCGACCGATGTGCTTGTTCAGCGCAGATAGTCGAAGAGGCTGTCTTTCTGGAGCAGACCGATGGTGTTCAGTAGGGCCGTTCGCTGAGCAGTTACCGTGCTCAGATCCGTGGCCACGGACGCGGTATCCGCCGCCAGCAGCGTACTCTGCTGCACTGTGCGGTTTGCCTTCTGCGCGGTGACGTAGTCACTCTCGTCAGAAAGACGCTTCTGCGCAGTGTTTAGCAGCGCTCGCTGGCCTGTGACGTTTGAAAGCGCATCGCGCAGACTGCTCACCAGGGAAGCGCTGCCTCCAGTACTGGAGGTCTGACTAAGATCGGTGATCAAACCGTTCAGCGCACCAAATACGGTCGCCCCCGGGGCCAGGAAAATCGACGAGCCCGAAAGCGACACCGTTATGGTGCCGCCCGATTCTACCTGGACTGACAGGGCGTCCTGATTACCCGTGTACGTAACCGCGCCGTCAGCAGCTTGCGTGAACGGCACCGCCGTGGAGGAACCTGCGAAGAGATAGCTCCCACCGTAGCTACTGTTCGCAAGTGATAACAAGCTGTCCCGCACGGCCTTCAACTGCTGCACGGCGATACTTCTTGCGTCTGCACCTGTGCTGCCGTTGTATGCTGCGACGGCTGTTGAGACGGCAGAGGTAAGCTGGGTCACCACGGACGAAAGCGCTGTGTCCGCTGCCTGCATGCGATTTCCTGCGCTGCTGGCGGTACTTAGAAAGGTATCGTCGCGCCTAAGCGAATCTGACAGCGTAACAGCTTCGCCGGCGGCAATGGAATCATCGCTCAAGTGGTTGAGACGCACACCCGTCGAAAGCTCATTGGAAAGATCGGCTTGCTTGTCATTCAGGTTGTTCAGCGATGTGACCAGGCCCTCAATGGATTGTGCATCAATACGCATTCTCTACCTACCCATTGCGCTACGGTTAGCTGACGGTTGTGACCTGACCCAGGTTGATGGCCTGCGCCAGTAACTCATCCACAATGCTGAGTACCTTGGCTGCTGCTTCATACGAGCGCTGATATTGCGTTAGATTAGCTGCTTCCTGATCCAGCGACACACCTGAGGTTGCGGCGAGCAGGTTAGTCGTCTGGGCGAGAATGGCAGAGTCTGCCGTTGATTGAATGTCTACTCCTGAGACACTACCGCCCAGCTTTGTAAGCAGGTTAGAAAAAGAAGCGGAAGGCGACTTCCCGTCTACGATGGCAGAACTCTGCAGGTTGCCTATCGCCTGTGCATTGCTACCGTCGACTCCATCCGCTCCCTCCGTCGCGAAATCCGCGCCGGTAGACGCAATCACGGCAAGTGTGGCAGCCGAGTTGCCGCTGAAGATGGCGCCGCCTTGGACGCCCGAAGGCAAGGTACCGAACGCGTTCTGCTGATTAACCCTGTCCGCAACTGCCGTAGCGATAAGATCCAACTGCGATCTCACGGCAGGAATGTCAATGTCACGCGCCTGCAGGCTGCCGGCGATGCTGCCACCTCGGACCGCGCTGGTGACTTCGCCGCCGCCAGCCGAAGCAGCATAAATCCTGGCCGTTCCTGACACGTAACCGGTTGACAGCGGCATCTGTTTCGCGCCAATCACCAGGGGCGTTCCATCGGAAAGCGTCAGGTTCAGCCCCTGCGCCTCAGTCTGAACCGTGTTTACATCAATCAGCGTGGAGAGTTGAGTAACGGCTGTGTCCCGCTGATCCAGTAGCGTGTCGCGTGCGCTGTCATCCGGTGCCTGGCTAATCTGCTGGTTCAGCACCGCCACCTGCGCGGCAAGCGTGTTCACCTGCGTCACGGAACTCGTCACCTGTTGATTGAGGGAGTCCTGCTGCGATGAGATCCGGGCAGCGGCACGGTTGAAGGTACTCGCGAAAGTTTCCGCAGCGGTATACAAGCTGTTTTGAAGAGAGGTATCGCCGGGCGATGACGCCAACGAAGAAGCAGCGTTGAAGATGCCACTGAGCGCCGCTCCGATTCCCGCCGCATCATCTCCAGAAGCGTCGATCTTGAAAAGATCCTGCAGTTGATTCAGCGCAGAGAGACGAGTACTGCTGCCGCTCGCCGCTTCCGTCGCATTTTGCACGGATCGTTGCAGTACTTTGTCACGTTGCGCCGCGACCGACGCACGCACGCCGGGGCTGGTACCGGCACCCACTGTGACCACGTCACCTTCTGTCCAAGTGACGTTACGTCGCGTGTAGCCGGCTGTGTTCTGGTTGCTGATGTTGCTTGCGGTGGCGGCAAGCGCCGTCTCATCAGAGGCGAGCGCACCAGTGACCACATGCATCAGGGCTGTCAGCGTGCCCATGTGTGCTCCACTGCGTAACCAGTAGCCTGCAAGTTCCGCAAGAGCTTTAGGTGCGCACGCGCCGCGGAAATCTGAAGGCGAAACGCCTCGATCGACACCCGCATCTGCTTTGCGTCGCAGGACAGAATGCGGGAGGTTGCCATTCGTGCAGCGAGTTGCTCAAGCATGTCCGCCTGATGAACACACAGTGCTTCTGCAGCCTGCTGCAGCAAATCCTGCATGGCGTTAGCCCAGCATTCCGCTCAGCAGCTTGTCAGCCACCGCAACCGCGGGTACGTTGTAGCTGCCGCTTTCGATCGCTGACTTTAGGGCGGCAACCTTGTCCGCGCGCACATCGCTGTGATCTGCACTCACATTGGCCAGAACGCTACCCGTGGTGCTCAGGTTTGCGCTGCTGTCATTGCTTAGAACTATAGGTGCTTGCTTGCCGCCGGCGTGGGTCGCGGTGGTACGTACCTGGTCCGCGCGCGTAGTTGCATCCAAAGCCGTGTTTAGAACATTCGCGTTGCTGATTGCGCCTGTCTGTGTCATTAGACTTCCCCCTGTTCGCGTTATCGGCAGCTAGCAGAAATCCATCATGCCGTGTCCGCTCTTTTTCCTTTGTATCTTCTAATTTCGCTTTTCCACGGCAGCAACCATCTTTTCTGCGAGGCCGAGTGCACCGGATCGTGCCATGGCACCTGCCATCGACTCGACCGCAAAACCCTGCATCGGATTCGACGCGGCATCCTCAGATCCTTCTCCAATAGCAGCATTACTGGAGAGGGGCTTCATGAGTTCGCCGAGCAGCACGGCTTCGAACTGTTCGGCAGCATGAACCAGCTTGTTATGTCTCGCAGCATCAGCCGTACCTAACGTATCCGCAGCACCTAATCCGGTGACATCCATCACAGCACCTCAATTTCTGCTTCGACTGCTCCGGCGGATTTCATCGCCTGCAGTATGGAGATCACGTCACGCGCCGTGGCACCAATCATTTGCAGGCTGCGCACCAGGTCTTCCACTGTTGCACCTGCCTTCAGGTCAATGCGATTGACTGGCTTGTCCTTGGCTTCCACTGCGGTCTGCGACACCACCTGCGTTGATCCATTGGAAAAGGCGTTCGGCTGTGAAACCTGGAACTCGGTGACAATGTTCACGGCCAGGCCGCCATGCAGGATGGAAGCCGGCTGCAAAATCACGTTGCCCCCGATCACTACTGTTCCTGTGCGTTCATTGACGACAAGTTTGGCCCGTGGTGACAGCTTGACCTCGACTCCCTCAACGCGGGAGAGCAGTTCCGGCACATCTTCGCCCGGCACCACCTTCAACTCAATGCTGCGGCTATTCACTGCACGCGCCGCGTCCCTGCCCAACTCGTGGTTGATCGCGTCTGCAACACTTCGCGCACTGCGGAAATCAGCATCTTGCAGGAGAATGCTGAAGCTGGTTCTGCCTGCGATATCCAGAGGCACGCCACGCTCCACCGACCCGCCCAGTGGAACGCGGGCAGTGGTGGGATGGTTCATCTGCCGCGTGTTGCCATTACTGGCCACGGTGTACCCTCCCAATACCAGTGGCCCCTGCGCTTCTGCGTAAATCTTGCCGTCATTGCCGTAGAGGGGAGTAAGTAGCAGCAGGCCCCCTTCGAGGCTTCTCGCATCGCCTGCGGAGGATACGGTGAGGTCCACTCGAGTCCCTGACCGGGCAAACGGCGGCAGCGTAGCAGAGATGAACACTGCGGCCATATTCTGCACGCGAATGGAACCCGGTGGAACACTTATGCCCATGCGCAGGAGTGTTGCGGCCAGCGTCTGAACCGGAAAGCCGGTCTGCTGGCTATCACCGGTGCCATTCAGGCCAACCACAATGCCATAGCCCACGAGTTGATTTTCGCGGATGCCCTCGATAGAGGAAATGTCCTTAATGCGAGCCTGACGTTGCGGCGCAGTTGGCGAGTCGGCGGCAGCGGCAGTAACCCAGGCCAGCAGCAGAAACATGCGCGAAATGACTCGGAAGATGCGAATGGTCAGGGGAAGCTTCACGTATGGCACCGTCGCCTAGAAAATAAAAGCCCGCTGCAGAAGCCGTACCAGCACGTTGGGACGGTGCGTATAGTCCGTCACGATGCCATGCCCGCGGACCTGCAGTGTCAGGTCTGAAATAGCGGTAGAGAGTACGCGATTGGATTGAGAGATGTCTTCCGGTCGCACCAATCCCCGGAGCACAACCGTTTGTGTTTGCTGACTGAATTCCACCTGTCTCGCTGCTTCAATGAGGAGCATGCCATTCGGCAGAACCTCCACCACTTCGCCGCCCAGTGTGGTGCTCAAGCTGGAGTTGTTTGCGCTCTGTCCCTGCGCGTTTAAAGCCGCGCTGGAGTTCATGTTGATAAGGTTCTGCGCGGCTGAGCTCGCTGACAGCTTCTGAAACAAAGAAGTAATTGCCGACTTTGCGGAGGAATCGCGAGATCCTTTGACCGTTCCGTCCGTGGAGGACTCCAACGCTTCCGACACTACAACCGACACCAGATCATGCGGCTGCATGGCACGCACGTCAGCTGAGAGCCGGGTAAAGCGCCCTCCCTCCGTCCAAAGGGCACCGGGAGCGGGCTGCATGGCCGCGGATTCCGCATGGATTCGCCGAAGGTAGTCGTCGAGTGAGCCGGCGGCAGGGTCCTTGGAAGAACGTAAAGCAACCGTACCTTTTCCTGACTGTGCATGCAGCGGAAGTGCGGCAAGGTAAAGCAGGATTATCGAGCAGGCAGCCAAAACGCGATTGCAGAACCCGCTACATTCGCGTGCTGGTGAACGTTGCGTCAAGGGAGCACCTCGACGCGATGATCAGCACGCAGGATGCCGCGCATTCTGTGCACCGGCTCATCGTTGCGCCGCTTGAGCGACACGCCGAGCGTATCGCCAACGGAGGCTGCCTGGTCGGCAGTCCCTTCCATCTCCAGTTGCACGGCAGAAGACGCAAAGATCACAAGAACGGGATCGCCCGCGCGCAGGATCATTGTTGATTTGCCTGCCAACTCGCGAGTGGCGTCAGATCTCGACGGCTGAAGATCTCCGGCTGGTTTCGGTCGTGCTGCGCTTTCCGCACGTGTGACTGCAGCCTCAAGCGGTACCAGGAGCAATGGAGCCCCAGGATTTTCGCATCGAGCGACGCGTATCCAGGCACGTTGCATAAGCGCATCCGTCTGCACGTCTTTCACGCGGAAGCCTGTAGGGGCGCTACCTTGCGGCACATCAGGGCCGATGATGCTACGGGCCGCGGCTTCTGGTGTAGCAAGGCAGGCCTGTGCGCGCGAGAGCGCAAGAGGTGCAAACAGGCAGGCACAGAAGAGAAGGAAGACCAGCAGTCGCATCAACGCACCAGGTTGTTTACTTGTGAGTACATGTCATCCGCCGTCTTTATGACTTTGGAGTTACTCTCATACGCGCGCTGGGCAAGCACCATTTGTACGAACTCCTGCACCACGTCGACGTTGGAAGCTTCGAGCGATCCCTGTTGGAGAGTTCCCAGGCCGCTTGTTCCGCCGGGAACGTCGACAACGGCAGTGCCCGATGCATTGGTCGCCTGAAGGAGATTGCCGCCCATTGAGCTGAGCCCACCGGGGTTGGGAAACGTCGCGAGCTGAATCTGACCCAGCGTGGAGGATTGCGTTTGACCCGGCAGCGTGGTGGTTACGACGCCGTACTGCGAGATGGTAATTGTGTTCGCATTCGCGGGCACAGTGATGGATGGATTGAGCGACTCGCCGTTCGCAGTGACCATTTGGCCCTGGCTATTCAGGTGAAAGCTGCCATCGCGCGTGTAGGCTGTGGTGCCGTCCGGCCGTGTGACTTGGAAGAACCCCTGTCCGGAAATAGCGAGGTCTAGCTGGTTCCCGGTCTGGTTGAAGTCTCCTTGTGTATTCACAACTTCCGTAGAGACGGCGTGAGTTCCCAAGCCGATTTGCAATCCAGCCGATGTGGTGCTGGTACTCTGTGCAGCACCCGGCGTGATCATGTTCTGGTACATCATGTCTTCGAACTGCAGGTTGCGGCGACGGAATCCGGTGGTGGCGGAGTTCGCCAGGTTGTTCGCGACGGTGTCGAGGTTGGCCTGCTGCGCGCTCATGCCGCTTGCCGCCGTGTAGAGTGCCCTGATCATGAATGTGCTCCTCTTCGTGTTCCTGGACTAAACGCGGCCAAGCTCTTCTGTCGCCGTCTTGTCGAATTCGTTGTGGAAGACGTTCAGTGCTTTCTGCATCATTTCTGCTTGCCGCTGCACCAGCATCAACTGCAACGTGCCGTGAACGGCATCCTGGTTTGCACCTTCCAGAGCGCCTTCCCGCACCGTCGCATCTGTCACGATTGGTTTTGCGCTTGCGCTGGGAACAAACCGGTTAGTGCCCGTCGGCGAAAGGTCAGTCGCTGCATAGTTCACAATGCCAATCGCGCCCGCGATTGCATTGATGCCGTCTGCCGTGGACACCGAGATCTCGCCGCCGGTACCGATATGTACCGCGCCGCTCGGCAGCACAATGGGCGCACCGCCTGCACTGAGCACCGGTTCCCCGTGTTGTGTGGTAAGTGTGCCATTTGCAGCCCGCAGGAAAGCTCCGTCACGCGTCAACACCGTACCGGCTGCAGTTTTGACCTGAAAAAAGCCGGTGCCGGCTAACGCCAGATCCAGGGGGTTACCAGTTGCTGTGATCTCGCCCTGACGCAGGTCCAGGCGATTACCACCTAAAACTCCAAACTGATTCACCGCGCGTTCGAGGTCGCTCGGGATGGCCGCTCCGGCGCTCGATGCGTTGGCGATCACCCCGCGGAAGTAATTTGTCTCTGCACGAAAGCCGTTGGTGTTGCTGTTCGCCAGGTTATTGGCAGCGGTTTCGAGGGCCTGAGTACGAGACAGAAGCCCTGTGTACACCGCATAAAGACCGCTGTTCATGCCGTCTATCTCTGCACGATGCGACCCAAACAAATCCTGCCGCAAGTAAGAAAGCTTTAACGCCAAGAACAGCGGCAACAAAGAGCCTTCTTACACAGCAGGAAGACGATACACAAAATCAGCGACATCCTCGACCTGATGCGGACCGCCGAGCACCGCTGCCGGTTCGAGCCAGAGCCTCAGCCAATACACATCGTGCACACGCGCCCAGCGGCTCTCCACGGGCTGCATTCGGCGCAACGCTCGTACCATGGCAAGTTCCATCTCCATGGTGCTTGAGCACGCGACCTCTTCGCACGGAACACCTGCGGCCTGAAGCACGCGCTGCTGTCCATCCAACCATTGACTTGCGGCAGCCACACCGGCATCCACGGCAACATCGTGCATCCAGCGAAGCGCAAATACAACTTGCGGGTCGATCGCGTGCGCAAAAGCAATCGCCATGCGAGTTTCGTATGGAAAGCTGAGGGCATCGGCGTGGCCTCCCTCGAACAGACGGAGCGGCACAATGCCACCCCGCTCCAACACCGCCCGCGGTGCCACTGCTGCCATACGGTTCAAGGAGCCGCTCACCTCCCACATGGGACAGCTCCATTGTGTCGCCAGTGCAGCGGCAACTTTGCGTTCCGGCACGCCGCATTCGCGGGTCAATATCTGACCGATGCGCTCACCGCTGTGGCGCTGCACGTGCAGTGCGCGGCTCAAGTCTGCCTGCGTGATCAGTCCACTTGAAAGCAGCAGCAGACCGAGCGGAATACGATGATCATGCCTGCGCCGGGCTGGCTCGCGCCTTGTTTCACGCCGGACAGCATGCGCAACCCGCGCCTGCAGGCATGCAGTTCCACAGCACCATCGGCTCTCAAAGACGGGTCGTGTCCGACTACGCAGCCCTAGGCGCACCTGCAACGGCATCCGCGCGCCGCAGGTGCAGGAACGCAACGCCTCCGTGCGCCGTCCTGTGTGCAGCAGAGTCAAATCCGCGTCATGGTGAAAGCCTCTCGAAGGCGTTTGGGGGAAGGCTACGGAAGACATCTGACACTCTCCAGTCGTGGTTTCGGTTGCAGCACTTCTGTGATCTGCAAACCGAAGTTGCCGCCGACCACAAGCACCTCTCCACGGGCAACAATGCGATCGCCCACAAGCAGATCCACAGGATCAGACACCAGACGGTCCAGCTCCAACACATCACCGGAGCTCAACTCCAGCAGCTCAGAAAGCAGCATCTCGCACGATCCGAACTGGATACGTGCTTCAAGCTCAATGTCGAGCAGAGCGTCGCTGCCGCGCGAGGTAGCCTCCTCGCCCTGTTCATAGACTCCTAGCACATCCAGTTCCGGCGAACCTTTCACGTCCGCAGCAACGCTGCGTTCCGGATTATTCATCGCTTGTGCTCCCTACCATCTGGCTCTCTGGCGCTTGGACAATGCGCGCTGCTCTGTGATCGCCGGATCGGACTGCCTCCGCACGGAACACGTAACTTCCGCCCACCCGCAACTCTGCCGCACTGCTACGAGACAACGGCAAAGCCAGTAGTTTGCCCGCTTGCAGATTCCGAAGCTCCGAGGCGCGCAGCTGCATCGCTGGAAAGCTAAGAGTCGCGCAAACGCCGGCACTGCGCAAGCGATGAAGCATCCGGCTTCTTTCTTCCTGTGTGCGTTGGCGCTGACGATCGCGCCGGTGCGCCACCGCACGCAAGCTGGATACCACGGCGGCAGACGGCAGACAGAAGCTCAGTTCCCCGCTAAGTTCTGCCAGCGTCACCTGGAACGTGCAGCAAAACACGCGCTCCT
The DNA here is from genome assembly GCA_964242065.1 of uncultured Terriglobus sp. Lineage (GTDB taxonomy): Bacteria > Acidobacteriota > Terriglobia > Terriglobales > Acidobacteriaceae > Terriglobus. Next base: position 54,506 of record CAXTBQ010000004.1, read on the forward strand.
GCATCGCCATAAGTCTTTGCCCGCGGTCTTCCCGTTCCTGAGCCTCAGGACAAAACTCCACGGCGAGCGAAGCCCACGCACTCGTCCATTCCCTGAGAATCAGCTCGATCACAGACGCAAGTACGGCTTCCTCAATCTCGGTCAGTTCTCTGCTCACCTCGCCGGTCCGGCCGCTGCCACCCAGTAGTAGGTCGATGATTGCGGGAGCAAAGGAAAGGCTCAACGAGAAAACTCCGCGGACCTTTTGTGTGTCCGTCATCATGGTCAGCGGCAGCACATAACAACCGATCGCAATGCGCTCGGTAAAGTTGCCGAAGACCAACTGCTCCGCTAGCAACGGAACAATGCTCACATTGCTCCGCAGCCACGCTCCCAGTGTGTGTGTCAGATTACGCGCGAACTGCTCGTCCAGCGCACGCAACGTACGGGTCTGATCAACCGCAATCAACCCGGCACGACTGAAGTTGAACGCAGCACGGGCTGCGTCTCCCAATGGGTCGATTGTCATGATGCGATCTTGCTCTTCCGGGTTCTTGCTGCGGACTTCTCCGCTCCAAGGTCTGCCATGGCCGCCCGCAGCCGCACTACGGCAGCGGAATGGATTTGCGAAACTCGCGACTCTACCACTCCGAGCGTGAGGCCGATCTCCTTCATGGTCAGCTCCTCGTAGTAGTACAAGGTGAGTACCAGGCGTTCCTTTTCCGGCAGGGTCTCAATCGCGTCCACCAGGCGCTGGCGCAGCTCTCCTTTCAAGCAGCGAAAGAGCGGCTCCTCGCTCTCGTTGCCAGGAAGATAAGAGAGCTCATCATCTCCACCATCTTCATTGCGCTCCAGGTTAAGGCTGCCGATTTCCAGGCCCTTCAGCTCACCGAGCAGTTGCTGATACTCCGCCAAGGTAAAATCCATACCTTTCGCAATCTCCTGTTCTGAAGGAGCGCGCCCGAGTTGGGCGGTAAGGTTGCGAATGCACTCTTCCACCGCTCGGCCTTTTCTGCGAAGCTCCCGGGGACTCCAATCCAACGTGCGCAGAGAATCCAGAATCGCGCCGCGTATGCGGAACTGAGCATAGCTCTTGAACTGTACCTGCTTGGCATGGTCAAACTTCGCGAACGCATCGATAAGACCAACCATTCCCGCCGAAACCAGGTCTTCCATTTCCACGTGCTGCGGCAGCCGCTCGTGGATGCGCCTAGCCACGAACCGCACCGTCGGCAGGTGTT
>CAXTBQ010000004.1:55735-82657 GCA_964242065.1 uncultured Terriglobus sp.
CCAACAAGAGGCGGTCACGGTCCGAGGGCGTCATCTGCACGCTCGGCACGTTCGCGGCCAGTTCGCCGTAGGCACCGGTTGCGGCAAACGAGATTTTGCCCGGTGCGCTCAAGCTGGGCGGAAATGCGCTGCTGATCCCGGTGCTTTGCGCCAGCAATTCTAGCTCGGCCGTTCCTTGTTGTGTGGCTGCCATGTCCTATCTCCTTAAGGTTCCTGCACCGTTCCGTGTGGACTCTTCTTCTGTGTGGGTTAGCTGCCGACGAGCGGCGCCCCCACAACGCCGAGGCTGCGCACCCTGACCTCCGGCGGGATTTCAGCCGGTGCAAGCACCGTAACCTTCGGAAGAAATGGCTCCAGCCAGCGCCGCAGGTGATAGCGCGCCGGCGATGGGCATAGGAGCACGGGCAGGGCCATCGCCGTATTCTCGCCGCTTAGCCGTTTCACAGACTCCAGCAAGGGCCGGAGAAAGCTGGTACCAACTTGAGGCGGCCGTTCGGCTATACCTAGCAGGCGCGTCGCTCCCTCTGGATCGAACATAAGAATGACCTGTTCCTCTACGTTGCGGTCGAGCGTGAGCACCTGCAGTCCGCCTTCAGAATCCAGCAGCGGACGCACAAGGCTCCGGCCAAGCGCCTGGCGGATCTGTTCCGTGAGAGAAATCACATGTTTCGAGTGCGCCGCTGCCTCTACCATGGTTTCCAGCACCGTCCCCAGGTTGCGAATGGAGACCTGCTCGCGCAGCAATTGCTGCAGGACCTTCTGAATCTCGCCCAGGCTCATGAGCTTGGGCATAAGCTCTTCCATCAGCTTGGGATGGCTTTCGTTCACCGAATCGAGCAAACGCTTGGTTTCTGCACGGCTCAGCAACTCGTGGGCGTGTCGCCGGATAAGCTCAGCGAGGTGTGTACCGATGACAGCCGTCTGCTCGACGACGGAGTAACCTGCGGCCAACGCTTGTTCCTCCAGGCCCTGTTCAATCCACTTTGCCTGCACACCGAACGCGGGTTCCCGTGTCTCTATACCGGGCAGCGGACGCGCGCGGGGGTCGGAACTCACCGCCAAGAGGCTGTTCGCCTCAGTTTGCCAGCGGCCAATCTCCGTGCCGCGTAACAGGACAACGTACTCACGCGGCCGAAGGCGAAGATTGTCTGTGATGTGTACTGAAGGAACGATGAATCCAAGTTCCGTCGCCAAGTGCCGCCGTAACGCGCGCACCCGATTGAGCATTTGCCCGCCCTGCTTTTCGTCAACCAGCGGGATAAGCTGAAAGCCGATCTCGAGGGTGAGTTCATCCACCTTCAGCAGGCTTGCGAGATCTTCGGAACCAGGCGCCGCTGCCGTCATCGCACTGGACTTGCCTTCTGCCTCTGCAACGTTTGCCAGCTGTGTTGCCGCAAGTTCCTGCTCGGAAGGCAGTCTCCGCGCGAACATTGCCAGTAACGCCGCTACAAACACGAACGGGAGTTTCGGTATCCCCGGGATCAGTGCCATGGCGAGTAGCACGCCGCTGGCAAGGTAAATCGTGTTCCGGCGGGCAAAGAGCTGGTTGTTCAGTTCCTGGTCGAGCGTTCCGGCAGACGAGGCGCGGGTAAGGACAAGGCCGCCGGCCACGCTCACCAGCAGGCTGGGAATCATCGTCACCAGGCCGTCGCCCACGGTGAGGATGGTGTACGTCTTCATCGCGGTAGATAGATCCACGCCCTGCTGGATCACGCCGATCAGCAGGCCGGCAATGATATTGATGGCAGTGATTAGAATGGTCGCCAGAGCATCGCGCTGGTTGAAGCGAGCCGCGCCGTCCATGGCTCCGTAGAACTCGGCTTCACGTGCAATGGCTTCTCGACGTTTGCGCGCGCCTTGCTCATCAATCAGGCCCGCATTCATATCGGCATCAATGGCCATCTGCTTGCCCGGTAGCGCGTCGAGTGTAAAACGAGCCGTAACCTCGGCCGTGCGCACTGCACCGTGGGACACCACGAGGAATTGGATCGCAATGAGTGCAAGAAACAGCACGAACCCAACCACGTAATTGCCGCCGACCACGAACTGGCCGAATGCCTGAATTACCTCGCCCGCGGCGCTGGTGCCCTCGCTACCGTGCAGCAGAATACGTCGACTCGAAGCCAGGTTGAGAGACAAGCGAAACAGCGTCAGCAGTAAAAGCAACGTCGGAAATACCGATAGCTCTGTGGCCTTGCGCACCTGCACCGCTGTTAAGAACACCAGCAAGGAAGCAGTGATCGAAAGCGCAAGCAGCAGGTCAAGAAGGATACCCGGCAAAGGAACAAGCATGACAAAGATGGTGCACATGGCACCCGCGGGAAAAAGAAAGGGCTTGGCTTGTGCAAAGACTGAATCACGGGCTGGCCGATTGGTTTCCATTAGCGGCGTTCGCTTTCTGAAGGCGGTAAGTGATCGACCAGCGGCACCATCACGCGCGGTGGTGCCGAATAGCCGTAGCCATGCGAACTGGCGTGGTTCGCATCGCGACGTGCACGTTCGGCGTTCTGGCGAAAAAGAAAGGCCAGGATCGCGGCCACGGCTGTATACAGTTCGTACGGAATGGCCTCGCCCTCGTTGACTGCACGGTAGAGCGAGCGCGCGAGAGGTGGATTCTCCACGATGGGCACACCGGCCCAACGCGCCTCCTCACGAATCTCGAAAGCGTGCAGATCGCGCCCTTTGGTCAGCAGGCGTGGAGCTGCCATGCTCTCGAAATCAAACAAGAGTGCTACGGCGTAGTGCGTGGGATTTGTAATAACCACAGCCGCGCGTGAGACGTCTGCTTTTACACGGCGCTTGCGCATGGCGCGCTGGATCTGCCGGATTCGCCCCTTGATGTGCGGGTTGCCATTGCTTTGCTTGAACTCCTGCTTTACTTCTTCCTTGGTCATGCGCAAGCCCTGATTCCACTGGCGCCACTCATTCACGTAATCCAGAGCAGCCCAGGCGAGGGAAATCCATGCCGCATCCACAGCAAGGCTGTATGCCGCGGAGAGCGTAAGCGGCAGGCGGGCATAGCTGGTCACCGGCAAAGGTAAGATCGATCCGCGAAGCGAGTAGGAGGCGAGCATGACAACACCGGCTGCCGGTAGGAGCGACTTAAAGAGGCGCAGTAGTGATCGCGCGGAAAAGACGTTCTTGATGTTTGTTCCAGGGCTGAGTCTGCTAGGCTTCCACGCCAGCGTCGCAGGCCGGATCTGAATGCCCCCGCTCTGGAGCGCGCCGACAGCCACGGCTGCCACCAGTGAGGCGGCTAGCACCAGTAGCAGCGGAGCCACACTCGGCATCAGCATGCCTGGAATCAATCGATTAAGTCCGTCATTGCTATCGAATGGCCGGCTCCCATCCACCAGCGCGAGCGTATAGGTCTGGGTCCAGGCTTTCAAGAACTGCGACGACGCTCCGCGCAACAACAGCAAGCCTGCCAGCATGCCTGCGGCGGACGTCAGTTCACGGCTGCGAACTCCTTCACCCCGTTCTCGTGACTTCTTCTTGCGCTCTTCTGTGGCCTTCTCGGTTTTTTGGGCGCTCATGTGTGCAAGCTTCTGCCTGCTGCGTCAAGCAGGCTGACCAGACGATGTTCCATCCAAGCCGGCCAGAGAGCCAGCGCACCGATGAGGACACAGTAAGAGACCAAAGTCTTGATAGGCACACTGGCGATCTGAGCAGGAAGCGCGGGAGCCATGCGTCCGACCAATCCTATGGCCACTTCGATCAGCAGGGCAGCGGCAGCGACGGGGGCGGCGAGCTGAAGGCCTGCGAGGAAAATACCTGACGCCATGCTGAGCAGCGCTTCTCCCGCATGTGCGGGGGCAGGAACGTGACCCAGTGGTACAGCTTGAAGCGTTCGGATCAGCGCGAACAACATGGTCCGGTGCAACCCGGCGCTAAGCAGGACCAGCATGCTCATCCAGTTCAGAACGGTGCCAAGCACCTCGGTCTCAACCATCGAGTTCGGATCGAGCAGATTCGCCAAAGAGAAGGAGAATGAAAAACTCATCAGCGATGCTGCAAATAGCAGCGCCTCTCGAAGTAGCGCAAGGGAAAGGCCGAAGCACAATCCGGTGACGACCTCAACCAGCAGCGCAGGTGCGGTGAGTTCCAGCACGGCACCCGGCACGGCCTGAGCAACAGGTGTCAGCAGGACTACCAGCACCAGCAGGAAGAGAGCCTTAACGCGGGCGGGAACACCTGGCGAGTTGAAGATCGGCATGGTCACCAAAGCGCTGCTCAAACGCATTGCGAGCAGGAGACCCGCTGTCAGGAAGCCCTGGAGAGCACCTTGTGAAATATCGCCCGTCATCTGTTCTCCTAACCCAGGTAACGGTGGAAGTCTGACCAGAGGTGTACTGTGTAAAGCACGGCACGGCGCAAAAACCAGGGCATGCTCAACACGCCCGCAAAAAACACCAGCAAGAGACGCGGCACCGCGGTGATGGTCTGTTCTTGAATGCCCGTGAGGGTTTGCGCCAGCGTCAGCGCAACACTGACCAGGCAGCCGAGCACAAGAAGAGGTGCGCTTAGCAGGAGTGCTTCCAGCAGCATTCGGCGTACGATTTCAGCGACTTGATCCGGCCCCATACGTCAATCCTCAAAAGCTCTTCAGCAACGACTGCGCAAGCAGATGCCAGCCATCAACCATGACAAAAAGCAGGATCTTGACGGGCGTGGAAACCACCGTAGGCGGCATCTGCAACATGCCGATTGAGGTCGTTACGCTTGCAACCACTAAGTCCACAAGCAGAAACGGCAGAAACAAGATGGCGCCAATCTGAAAGCCTGACTTAAGTTCACTCAGCATGTAGGCAGGCACCACCACCTGCATCGGAGCGTCTTCACGCTTTTGCATGCGAGTCGTTTGAGAGGCCGATGCAAACAGCTCCAAATCCTTGTCGCGCGCATAATGCAGCATGAACATGCGGACTGGAACTGTGCCGCGCGCCAGCGCGTCTTCACCGGAAAGCGTACCTGCCCGATACGGGACCACTGCCTGCTGCTCTACTTGCGTGATCACCGGTTGCATAAGGAACCAGGTCATCATCAGTCCAAGCGCCATCAGCACCTGGTTTGAAGGTGCGGTTTGGGTACCAAGTGCCTGGCGCATAAAATGGAAGACGACTAGCAGCCTAACCAACGGAGTCATGGCCAGGAGGATTGCGGGTACCAGCGTCAACAGCGTGAGGCCCACGACGACAGCCCATGGAGAGCTTTGCCCGGTTGCAAGTGCTTCGGCAATACTGCGACGACTGGGCAAATCCGTCGGCGCTGCAGAAGCAGGTGTCGATGCAGGAGCGGCGATTGCTGCGTGCGCGGAAATCATGCGTGACTTGACCGCTGCGACTGGAACCGGCTTCGCGGAATGCCTGCTCTGACCGTAAGCAGGGCACAACAGGACGCACAGCAACAGCAGCGCTCGGAGCACAGTTTTCATTGCGCTGGTCCCCCGGCCTGCGAGCCAGGCGCGCGGCGCAGAGCAACTGGAGCACTCACGCAGTCTCCTCCGGCTGCAATGAGAAAAGATTCGCCGTCACACTCGACCAGATACAGGCAGCGCTTGTGCCCAAGGGTGAGGCTCTCAATCTGCCGCATGCGCCGCGTACGGCCCGCAGTGCGAGCTTGCAGCAGATCCGTAAGCCATCCCGCTACGCCCCTTCGTATGGGTGTGTTCGCAAGGTCCAAATTTGCCTGCTGTGTCAGGGGCATGTCACACCATCCGCATCAGGCGTATGGCCATGTGACCGTCCACGTTGTCCAGTTCTGCCCAACCCAGCAGCGCCCCGCCCGCACATACGGGAACGTCTTCCGCTGCAGAAACCATGCTCAGCAAGCGGGAACCTTGGCGCAGAGCAAGTAAGTCGCAAAGCTTCAGCCCACGCAGCGGCACGGTAACTGCAACTCGAAAAGGAACATTGCGCAAGGTTCGCCAGGGCTGCGCCGCCTGCGTGGCCAACGACTCGACTGCTTGCTCTTTTTGCGCGGGGGATATTTGATCCAGGTCGATCATCCACGCTGTACCAGACAGTCGGTGAAGTAAATCTCCAGTACACGGGCGTCCAGATTGTGAAGCTTATACTGCTCCTCCAGCTTCCTTTTGAGCACCTCGCGACTGTCCGGCTCCAGCAGAGAATCGGCGGTCTCACGGCTCAGTACGATCAGGGTGGTGTCTCGCAGCGCGGCTGCGGTCCCGTCCACAGCCTTTAGATCCTTTGAGGCTTCCTCCTTCTTCCCGGCAACCTCTTCGTCCCGCATGCGCAGGCTTACCGCGGTGCGCAAATAGCTGCGGCCGCCGGAGTCCGCCAAGTTCACAACCATTGGCTCCAGCGCAAGAACATGTGAGCGCGTTTCTCCCGCTTCGATTCCTTCAGAGGGCCGGGTGGCAGGTGCTGCCGTTGGCGCGGCGCTGAGTTTGCCAGCTTTCACAAGCCAGAACCCACCTCCTCCGACCACACCCAAAGTAAGCACGGTGGAGAGCAGCACCGGTACAAGGATGGAGCTCATGCCCACTTTGGCGGGGACGACTCCAGCGGACTCCACAATGGCTGCGTCAGCAGCGGATGACGTCGACATGCCCTAAGGCAGAGCATGCGGCTCTCCAAAAACCAAATGGACTGCATTAGCCGTCGCTAAGGCAGTCCCTTTCACGTTCCATTCCGGCCGGATGGTGCGGAGCGTACTAGCGGATCATGTTGATTGTGTCCTGAGTGATCGTGTCGAACGCGGTGACGGTCTTGGAGTTTGCCTCAAAAGATCTCTGTGCCACGATCAGATCGGCAAATTCGGTTGAGATGTCCACGTTCGACTGCTCCAGAGCATTGCCTGCGATGCTACCCCGGCCACCGGTACTTGCTACACCGACGTCCATTGTGCCGGACGCACTATCGACAGAGTAGAGGTTGCTGCCCTCCCGATGAAGAGCACTGGGGTTTGCCACCGTTGCCACGGCTATCTGTCCTACCGTTTCGGTACCGCCGTTGGTGTAGGTGGCGGTCAGGATGCCGGTGCTGTCGACCGAAAAAGACTTGAACGTTCCACTTGCATAACCGTTCTGTGAACTGGCGTTCTGGGTTGACTTCGACGAGGCTTGCGTGAGCAGGCTGTTCCCGCTCGCATCGGACACCTGCCAGCTTAGATTGAGGTCATTCGCGTCATCTGCTAAGCCGTTGAACTTGATGCCGCTGACGGTACCTATCGGCGAGGCCAGTGTGCCGTCAGGATTGAACGTGAGCGTGCCTGTGGTACCGCTCGAAGCAGAGGCTTCACCGGCCGGCAGCGAAATGTCATAGCTCCACTGGTTTGTGCTTGCCTTGGTGAACTCAATGCTGACGTTATGCTGCTGGCCCAGCGAATCGTACATGCCTGCGGACGCAGTGAAGGTGCCACCTACCGCCGTCGTGGAATCCAGACTCGCGGTCAGGGCAAAGCTCGTGGTCGGACTCGCGAGTTGCGTCTTTGAAATGGGGACATTGAGCGTCTTTAGGGACCCATTCAGATTAATGCTTCCGTTGTCTGTCGGGTAGCCTTGCACACCATAACCCTCGCTGGTGATGAGGTCACCGGATGAACTCAATTGGAAGTTGCCCGTACGTGTCAGTTGCTGTGTGCCCGCCTGTTTCACGACAAAGAATCCACTGCCGTTGATTGCCATATCCGTGGCACTGCCTGTGGTGGACAAGTTTCCCTGCGAAAAATTGCTCTCAATGGAGGCGATGCGTGTGCCTATGCCCATCTGAAGCGGTGCGTTAGAACCCGACGATCCGAGATTCTGATAGAACATGTCGGCAAAGTTGACCGTCTGTTTCTTGAAGGCAGTCGTATTGAGATTGGCAAGGTTGTTGCCGATTGTGCTCAGGGCGACCGAATCGGCCTGAAGGCCAGTAAGTGCGATGGAAAATGATGGCATGGGATAAGTCCTTTGCTTCAGTTGAAAGTTTGTCTGAACGCTTGGTAGCAGCCGGTCGGCACGTGCTATACCTTCGTGCTGCTGGAGCCAGAGGTGCTACCGCCCAGGGAGGTGAGCTGCTTGTTCACGTCGATAAGCTGCTCCAGGCTGTTCACACCAACCAACTGCTGCACATAGGCAGCTGGGTCAGTCGGCTGTGTCGGGTCTTGGTTCTTGAGTTGTGTGACCAGCAGCACGAGAAAGTCAGAGGATGTGATGGTGGACGAGCCTGCAGTACTGGAGGGGTTCTGCGAGTTCGCCGCGTAAGCCGATGCACGCTGCACCTGCTCTGTGTTTGTCACCGGATTGCTGGAAATAGCGTTCATTGAAATCCTTTCTGAAGCCGAAGGCTGGGTTAGATATGTATGCTCACGCCTGTGCTGTACGCAGCACCCTTCAGCATGTCCACCGCAAGTGCCGGGTATGCGGTTGCACCGACCGCCGTGTTACTGCGCAAAGGCACTCGCGAAGCCGTGGCCTGCCGGGATGACGACTGCCGCTGATTTGTTGAGTCGGCGTTTCCTGCAAACGAGAAGCTGGCGTTGCCGAGGCTGGTGGTACTTACCGTACCGCGAAGGTCCTGCTGTGTGGCTACAGCAAACTTGAGATCATGAACGGTAATTGCCTGCTCACGAAGAAAGTGGTGCAAAGCCGGCGCTGAGCTTACGACGTTGTCTGAAGCTGTAAGTGTCGCGTGCAACTGGCCGTTGCGGAGTTCCGCCTGCACGTTCATTCGCCCAAGATCGGGATCGTCAATCGCAATCTCAAGCCGCTTTCTGGAGGATCCTGCTTCGACGACCTGCGATGGAGCAACCTGTTGGCTGTGAGCCACCACCGCGGTGATATCAGATGGATGAGCGACATCACGCCTGAAGATCTGCGTGCCATGCAAGGAAGGTGAGAACACCGCACCGGCGATTGGTGGAACTGCCGTTGCGACTGCTGGAGATGACGTCTGCGGTCGTTCGGCGATGTCCTGGTATGTAGCATTAGGCATGGCAGCTTCGTCCGAGCTGGGCTGCTTTCGACTGACTGAGTGATTCTCCTCAATCGCGGAAACGCCTGTTGTGGCTTGCGGAACTGGTGTGCCGGCCTCTTCCGAGCCATCGGCTTCAGGTGCGTTCGCTTCGTTGCATTTGACGATTGCTGCTCTCACATCGGGTGCTTTCTCGTCGACAGTGAGAGCGGGCGTGGAGCAAACTGAAGCGGTTGCATTCACAGCCCGTTCCGGATTGAGCATGACTGCAGCAGGAGTGCTGCTCCCCTGCATAGCCGTTTGCAGCGGAATGATCGGTTGGAGAAGGCTTTGGGCAAGCCGAGAAGCCTCGTGATCTTCCGAAGTACCGGAGTCGTCCGCGGGGGTGTGCTTCGCCAAGCTCTTTGCCGTGTGTCCGTCCGTGACGACCTTGCGTATAGAAAGTGGCTGCTCTTCAAGCCCGCCTGTTGTTCTAAAACTCGACTCAGGTTTGTCAACAGAGCTGTTGATGACCTCTTCCGTAGCAGGCGTCGCTGAGTTCGCTGCTTCAGTGGCCGGCGGCTCCGCAGGAACAGCCGCAGTCTGCGCAGTTTCACTGCTGCAGAAACCGGGGTGAATGTTCCGGACACAGCCGGTCGGAACACCTATGTTCGGCGAGGCGGAGGTGGTGGCGAGTTCCCCTGCAAGCTGGGGACCTTCTAGCGACCGAACGGTCGGCAGCTCAGGTGAACCGACTCCGAAGAGAGTCTTTGCAACTGCATTGCGCGCTTGATCCGGGGCATCGACAACACGCACATCCTTCTTCAATCCTTGCACATCCGCAGCAACCGAACTGCTCGTCGGATCGCTGGCCGAGGGTGCAACGGACAGCATGGCACACATCTTCGGAGTCGGATCAACAGAGTCGATATGGCCAAGCAGCGCGCTCACAAAGCTGTTTGAGACGTCTCGACCAGGTGCCACATTCCCAATCGCCGATGACGGTACCAACGTCGTTGTTCCTGGCTGGATAGCAGCTTGTATGTCGCTGATCACAACTGCATGAAATGCAGTCCATGGCCCAAAGCTGCTTTGCGGTTCTTAGAGTGGGCTTGTCCTGAGGCGACCGTCTCTTGAGAAGGTTCTAAGATTCCTCGTCGTTTCTTCTAAACCGATTTGCTCTCCTCGCACAGCAGCGCACGACTCTCGCATCTGAGCGTCTGCGAAGAGAGCACGCGTCTGCTTGCTTGCAACGCGCGCGGTCCGCTCTTGAGCCGTTGCCTCCGCCACAGCTTCCGCGGCTGCTCTGCGGCTTGCAGAGTGCTGTAGCGCTAGATGGCCGGCCAGTTCTGCTTCAGCACAAGTGATCATCCAGTCGTACGCTGCACCACTCTGCAGTGCGTTGTGTTCGACCTGCTTCAGGGTGTGCATGTGTGAGCGCACTGAAGCCAGTGCGCTCTCGTGCCGGCAAAGTTCTGCTTGCGCGATACGCAGATCAAGCTCCGCACACGCATGCTGTTGCTCGCGCAGGCGGAAGAGGCGCTGCATACGCTGGCTTTGCCGGCTCAAGCAAACCCAGGCAGGGCAGCCAGCGCCGCGACCGTTTCGGCGAGTGATGGGCGCTCCGCTGTGTTTTGCTGCAGGAGTTTACGGATGTGAGGGCGCAGGGCAATCGCTTGGTCTAGCTCGGCGTCCGTACCAGAGCGATATGCACCCACGCGAAGCAGATCTTCACCACGAACGTACGCGGCTAACATGCGGCGGACCAGACGCGCGTTTGCCTGGTGCGCTTCTGATGAAACAGCGGGCATCAAGCGACTGAGCGAACGCAGCACATCGATCGGCGGATACATTCCTTCGCTGGCGAGATCGCGCGAGAGCATCACGTGGCCGTCCAGGATGGATCGAGCGCTATCCACAACGGGGTCCTGCTCGTCGTCACCCTCCATGAGAACCGTGTAGAACGCGGTCACGCTGCCAGTGGCAAAATTACCCGCACGCTCCAGAAGGCACGCGAGCTTGGCGAACACTGACGGCGGGTAGCCCTTGGTGGCAGGAGGCTCACCCGCCGCCAGTCCCACCTCGCGGGCTGCCATGGCGTACCGCGTAAGCGAATCAAGGATGAGCAAGACGTGCTTGCCACGTCCAGCAAAGTACTCCGCAGTCGTGGTTGCTGCGAGCGCCGCCCGCATGCGCAGCAGCGGCGACTCATCGGAAGTGGAAACCAGGACTACAGAACGTGATCTGCCTTCTTCTCCAAGGGAGTCTTCGAGGAATTCGGCGACCTCGCGTCCGCGCTCACCGACAAGGCCGACAACTGTGAGATCCGCAGAGGTATTGCGCGTCATCATGCCGACAAGAGTGCTCTTACCTACGCCGGAGCCGCCAAACAGGCCGATGCGTTGTCCTCTCGCAACAGTAAGCAAGCCATCGATCGCGCGCACCCCGCAACTCAGCGGATCTCGCATGCGGCTGCGTTCCAGCGGGCCTGGAGCACTGCGCTCCAGCGGCAGGAGTTCCTCGCTAATAATCGGTCGTAGCCCATCAATGGGTTCGCCCTTGCTGTTCAAGACGCGCCCCAGCATGTCGGGTCTCACCGAAAGGTGAGCACGTCTGCCGGTGCCGGAGATCCTGTCGCCGAAGCGTATTCCTGCACCCGAGGACAGCGGCATGGCAAGCACATTGTGCCCACGAAAGCCAATCACTTCCGCGCTGTGTCGCACCCCCTCATGGGTCACGATTTCGCAGCAATCACCCACAGCGCATGGCGGTCCCACGGACTGCACGTAGTTTCCATTTGCCTCTACCACTTCGCCATAAAGCCGTGCGGGAGCAACCGATCGCAGATGCTGAAAGTATGGCTCGAGCGGCATGGGAGGCACCTAGCAGGCCGCAACGGCCATGGCAGGACGCCGGCCAAGCAACTCAAAGAAACCACGCTCGATTTCCTGTAACTGCGCCCGTACACCGAGTTGCACCGTGCCGCTGCGTGTCTTCAGCACACACTCACCGGGCTCCATTTCCTTGTCCGGTTCGATAGCGATGCTGTTCGAGGACGGGCTGAACGCCTGGCTCCAGCGATCGACCTCGCCGGCAGCCACACGCAACACGGCCTCGCTCGAGTCTGCAACCTGTTCCAGCGCAACCCGCGCCGCGGCAGCCAACAAAGTGGGGTCCATCTCGGATTCCCGACGCAGCACACGCTCGGCAATGGCCAGGGACAACTTCACCACTTCCTGCTCCACATCAGAAAAATAGCGCTGTTTCTCGCGATGAAACTGATCGGCAAAGCTGGAGACAAGGGCGCGTTCTGACCGCACATGCACCTCGAAATCGCGGGTAGCGGCAGCAATCCCTTCCGAGCGGCCCTGCTCGAACGCCGAGCGAAAAATGGCTTCTGCATCGGGCGGCTGAACTGCGGGCTGCTCCACGCTCACGGGCAAACTTTGTGTGTCATGCAAGCTGCGAAACGTCAGCGGCTCGGCGCTTCTTGCCGGCTCGCTCACAGTAGCTGCATCCGTTCTAGTTGCCAAACTCATTGTCCGTCTCCATCTTAAGAATCAACTTGCCTTCCCCTTCCAGCTTCCGAGCTAGCGTGAGCAGATCCTGTTGTGCCTGTGCCACGTCTTTGCCACGTACCGGTCCCAGGCTCTCCATGTCCTCCTGCATCATCTCTACCGCTCTTGAACTCATGGCAGCGAAGAGGTGTGCTCTGAGGCTGTCATCGGCAGATTTGAGGGCCATCGCCAGTGTCCTTTTATCGGCCGCGCTCACCAGTTCCCGAATGCTGCTTGGAGGTACGGTAAGCAGATCGTCAAAAGTGAACATCAGGTTGCGGATTCCGATCGCCAGCGAGGGTTCCTGCTGCTCGATGTTCTCCAGAATGCTTCGGCTGGCAACGCTCTCCATGCGGTTCAGGAGGTCGGCAACTGCTTTGAAGCCCGCGTAGGAACGGCGTCCGTTTGATCCTAGAGCGTGGATGCGTTTGTACAGAATCATCGCCACGCGTTCTGCCATCTCGGGCGAAAACTGCCGCATCTCGGCCAGGCGGCGAACCGCCTCAACGCGGAGATCTTCCGGCAGCTGCATCAGCACCGCCGATCCGCGCTTCGGGTTCAGGTGTGCCAGCACCAACGCGACTGTTTGCGCGTGCTCCCCTTCCAGGAACTTGCTCAACTGAGCGGGATCCATCTTTTGCAGCGCGGCCAGGTCGCCTCCCTGTGTATCGCCAAGCCGGCTGATGTCGCGCAGCAACTCCTCTGCGCGCTGCCTCCCAAACGTCTCGGAGAGCAGCCGTGCCGCGTACTCCCGGCCGCCGCGAAGAATGTACTGCTGTGTCTCGAGCAGACCGTAGAACTCCATGAGCACCTGCGTCTGCTCTTCCGGGCTGATCTCCTGCAGACGCGAGAGTTCTTCAGTAAGCCTTTGGACCTCCTGCTCGCCAAGGCCTCGCAGGAGCGACTTTGACGTTTCCTCACCCAGGGTCAGGATGAGGATGGCGGCTTTGCGCAAGGGTGGGATTGTGAGCCGCGCCGGCTCCAGCATGCCTGTGGGGACCAGAGACGCGGGCTGTGGTGTGGACGTGAGCTGTGGCAGCGCAGCAGTGTTCGGCATCACTCACTCTCCTCGATGCCTGCGGAGATCCATGACCCGATCACGCGCGTGCCGCCGTTGGGCTCAGACTTGATCTGCTGCGAGACTTTGTCGAACACCTGTTGCGTGTTCAGTGGTGCGCCTGGCCCAAGCGGCTGCGCGGTGCCCACGCCTGCTGCTGCTGTAACTTGCGCGGGCACTGCCGCTGCCAGCAGGTGGGGGCGTGCGGGCGCTGCGAGCAGCTGCTGTGTCTGACGCGTGAGTGGGCGCAGCACCAGCATGCCCACAACCAGAATGCCAAGCAGCGAAGCCATCGCACGAGGCAGCGTGGGCTGCGCGCGCAGAATGCCTTGCGCCTGTTCCGCGAAGCGGGCCGCACCTGAAACGGCCGCGGGATCGCTGTTGCCGGAGAAGGCGATGTTCTCCAGCACCACTTGGTCACCGCGAGACTCGTCAAAGCCCATGGCCGCCTGCGCCAGTTGCTGCAGACGCTTCATTTCGTCTGGCGAGCGATGCTGCCAAGCTGTGTGCTCTGCCTTTCCGCTGGTTTGGTGGATCTCTCGATCATTCACAACAATCGCAGCGGTGAGGCGGCGAATGCGGCCCGGTACCTCCTCTGTGTGCGTCACGTGGCGATTGATGGCGAAGCTGCTGCTCTCCTCACGCGACGTCTGCGCCTGTCCTGGAGAGCTTGCCGCTGTTGCCGCGATAGCCGTAGCAGAGGCCGCTACAGCCGACGGCCCGGCCGCGGCCGCAGCAGGTGCCGGTTGTGCAGCGGGCGTATTTCCAGAAGCTCCGGCCACCCCGGACTGCCGCGTCATCTGCGAAGTCTGCTCCGTGCGCTGTGTGCTCACCGGCGTTGCGCTCTTTGGGTCATACACCTCGTCAGTGTGCTCTTCGCTGCCCTGTAGGTAGCTGACGCTTACCGTCGCATGCACATTGCCGCTTCCTGCCAGCGGCTCCAGCACTTGGATCAACTTGTTCTGCAGCGCTACCTCATTGTCGCGATCCTCACCGTTCCGCGTGTTGCCTGTTAGATCGGCGCGTCCATCCGCATCCACCAGCGTCACTGCTTCGGGCCGCAGGTTCTCCACAGCGCCCGCGATCAGGTTGCGAATGGCATCACTTACCTGGCGCGGCAGGTTGTTGCGGCGAAGCTTGAGAACGGCAGATGCTTTCGCAGGCTGGTCTTCCGATGCAAACGCGCCCTGCTTGGGCAGCACAATGTGGACACGGGCCGATCGCACTGCATCCAGGCTGCCGATCGTATGTTCCAGTTCACCTTCTAGAGCGCGCTGGTAGTTCACCTTCTCATCAAACTCCGAACCCACCCAGTTCGGCTTGTCGAAGAGTTCAAAACCGAGCCGGCCGGACTGCGGCAAACCATTTGCCGAGATTGCAACGCGTGCCTTGTCCAGGTGCTCTGCAGCGACCTGCAAAGAAGCGCCATCCGGCGTCATCTGGTAGGGTATGCCCGCCGCGGTAAGCTGCTGCTGCATGGCAGCCGCATCGCGACCGTCCAGGCCATTGAACAGCGTTCGCCAGTCAGTGCGTGTGCTCCACCAGGTGGAGACTGCTGACAACGCGAGCAGCGCGGCCAAACACAGAATCAGTAGCCGCCGCTGCGAGGGAGGCATGGCAGCCCAGCGTTCACGCGCCGTGTTTAGCAGCATGCCGGCCTTGCCTCTGCCGTTCGCTTTTACAGGTTCTATGGTGGCTGTGCTCATAGACGACTAGAACTGCATCCCCATCATTTGCTGGTAAGCCGCGACAGCCTTGTTGCGCACCTGTAGAGCAAGCTCAAAGGTAAGGTCAGCCTTCTGAGTCGCGATCATGGCTTCGTGCACTTCTACTCCCTGCCCACTCAGCAATCCCGTCACCGCCTGCTGGGCAGCGGTGTCCGTCGCCTTGATCTGCTGCTGTGCCGCCTGCAGTATGCCGCTGAACACCCCTGTGGATTCGTTCCCGGCCGTCTTTGGCTTTGCGGTCGCAGCCTGCTGCTCTAGCAGTGAGGCGCGCATCGCGGCAGCGTTTTGGATGGGTAACATGGCTGCCCTCCTGGCAGATGGCTTTTACTTCAAGAGATCGAGCGAGGTGTTCAGCATGCCTTTTTCTGCCTGCAGTGCAGTCGCATTCAGGCCGTACGAGCGGCTCGCGCCCATCAGGTCCACCATTTCAGTGACGGGGTTGATATCCGGATAAGAAACATAACCACCCTCGTCTGCATCCGGGTGCCCGGGATCGTATCGGCGAAGTGCCGGAGCGTCACTGGCCACCACACCTGCCACCTGCACGCCGCCTGCCACGCTGCCCGAGTCAACCGCACCGAAGCTGCGCATCATGCCGGAAAAATGATCGTCTGTAGCGGAACTCTGCAGAAGCACGGTCTGGCGCTGATACGGCGTACCGTTCTCGGTGCGCGTAGTTTCCGCGTTTGCCATGTTTGCGGCAACCACCTCAGCTCGTACCCGCTCTGCGCGTAAGGCAGAACCGCTAATTTCCATCATCCCGAACAGGTTCACGGCCTTACCTCATGTCTGACTTGATGGCATCCATCATGCTGCTGTACTGGTGCCGGAGCAGTTCTACACCTGTACGAAACTGCAGTTGCGCCGTCGCCATCATCATCGCTTCACGATCGGTAGAGACGTTGTTGCCGTCGGGTCGCGAGATCAGGTCGCCGACCTCACTTACTGCGGCTGTACGCGTTGTGCCTCCACCGTCGAGAGCTTTCTGGAACTCTCCCTGGAAGTCAACGCCTACGGTCTTATATCCGGGTGTGTCGATGTTGGCCATGTTTGACGCGGTCAGCTTCATCTGCTGCGTGGTGAGCGACAGATAGCTTTCCAGGGCGTCTGCGGCAGGCATTTCAAGCATGGAAATCAGAACCCCCTTGCTGCCGGATCGGCAACGCAAAGAGCAAGTGCATGCCACGCTCCAATCACAGAGGCCGCTCCTGAGAGCGGCCTAAGCATGAGAGTGAGGGCTTGCAAGCGATCTACGTGCGCTCGACACCGCGCATGCGCAGGTGCTCGGTGGTAATCAGCGGCGTCTCACCGGCCATGATGGTCGCGCGCTGCAAGACGTGCGAAAGCTCCCTCACGTTGCCGTGCCATGGTGCTTCTTCAAGCCGCTCCAGTGCCTGCTGCTGAATCCCCTTCCGAGGGCAGCTCTCGCCCGCCTTTCGTAAAAAGAACTGCACCAGCATGGGTATGTCTTCACGCCGCCGCCGCAGTGGGGGCACTTCAACGGGGAACACCGCCAGCCGGTGGTACAGGTCTAGCCGGAAAAGCTTGTGGCCGGCATTGGCTTCCAGCGGCTGGTGCGTTGCGGCAACGATCCGGACATCCATGCGCGTAACGTCGTTATCACCCACACGTTGGATCTCGCCGTTCTCAAGAAATCGCAGCATCTTGGCTTGGAGCGGCAATGGCATCTCACCAATTTCGTCAAGGAAGAGCGTGCCCCCGTGCGCAGCCTCGATCCGGCCCGTACGCGCTGTTACCGCGCCGGTAAAAGCGCCGCGGGTATGACCAAACAGTTCTGCCTCCAGCAGGTGCTCCGGAATCGCCGCGCAGTTAAGGACAACAAAGGGCTTTGCAGCGCGAGCACTCAGCCGGTGGATCGCCTTGGCAACCAGTTCCTTACCTGTACCCGTTTCGCCCTGGATCAATACCGTGGCAGCATGCGGAGCCACCATCCGTACCATGCGCCCAAGCTCCGCCATGGACGCGGAGCCGCCCACCATCTCGGGCAGGCACGCGGTGATTTCCGGGAGATCTGCTGGTTGAAATCGACCGTGGTCCGCCGCCGCGAATTGAGGACATGTTGTTGGCAACTGTGCCGGAGGGAGGCACACATCCTGCGCTTCACTTTGCGCGTGTTGAAAGTGCGGCTCGTCCGTAGCACTTGCAGGAGTTCGGGTCTCCCCTTCAGGCTGAGCGCGACCCACGTCGTTCCGCGCTGTGGCTGGTGAACGCGACGTCGTGGATGGTGTGCTTCCAGTGGAACCCACCTCCGCGGCTTCCCGCAGAGCATGCAGCAACTCATTACGCCGGGCGCTGCGCGTGCCCAGCTTGCTGACGCTGCCATCCAGCTGGATCAGATCTGTGCCTGGACATACGGCGGCCACGTGCTCTGTAAACTCATCTGCATTGAGGTCTGGCAGCCAGTGATCGATCAGGAACGCTTCCGGAGGCGCTCCGCCCAGATAGGCCATTGCCTCCGCTCCACCTGCAGCAGGCAGCACGGTCCATCGCATGCTCAGGAGACGTTCTCGAATGCGTTCGCGTAACTCAGTGTCGGGTGTAACAAGGACTACGGTACGTTGCTGGGGGAAAGCTGAACCACTCACCAACTGATCTCCAAACCTTCCCCGGAAGGCTCTGCCGGAATCAGTTCGTCCGTCAGAGCGGCACTCCGCACCTGTTCCATAGCATGGACCGCGCGGCGGCATTCCGCGCGACTCACTTCCAGTGCCTCCCTCCAAGCTGCGGGATCATCGCGCATGCAAGCGAGATCCAGCACGAAGGAGAGGGCGGTCAGCGGCTGTGCGAGAGCGTGGATTGCATCATCCAGATCTTGCCGCTTGCTGCCCCGGCTCGATGTCGGCGCTGCGTAGGAGGCAGCTGCAGACGCGTTCATGCTGCACCGGCTTGGGCGATTGGAGAAGCAGCGACCGTACTCAGCGGCCGCTTTCCGACAAGCGCTTTCACGCCAATCGCATAGCCTTCCCCGCGAAGGGTCTCGACGAGTGCTGCACCCTGGTCCGGGCCCAGCTTGCGGCGAAGATAGTTCACGTACACGTCCACAACATTGGTGCCGGCATCCGGTGCCATGCGCCACACCTCGCGAAGCAACTCCTGACGGCTCACCGCCCTGCCTCGATTAAGAAGGAGATACTCGAGCAGCGTGAATTCCTTGGCGGTCAACTCGATCGCGCGGTCGTGGAAGCTGACTTCCCGCGCGATGCGATTCATCCGGAGGTCGCCGTGCGCCAGGACGCCCGAAACGTGGTGGGAGCGTCTCCGTCGAACGGCCCGGCAACGGGCGAGCAGTTCATGCAGAGAAAACGGTTTGACCAGGTAATCATCCGCCCCAAGGTTGAGGCACTCAATCTTGTGAGCCGTGTCGGACCGGCCAGTCAGAACGATCACCGACATGGCAGGAACTGAACCATTCGCGTTACGCAGAACGTCGACGCCATCCAGGTGAGGCAGTCCAAGATCCAGGACCAGGAGATCTGGCTCGACCTCCTGTATGTGCTGCCCGGCAGTCAGGCCATCGGCCACACAGATAACCTGGTGGCCGTCCATCTCCAGGCTCTTCTTCAGAAACAGCGATAAAGCTCGGTCGTCCTCGGCAATCAAAACTTTCATGTGTCTCTCCAACAAAGAACTGACGCGGGCAGCAAACATGTACCATCCGTTGCTGCTCCAGCTAAAGATTGCTGAAGAAGGCATGTGCAGGATATTGGATTGCACAAAGGCTTGTGCGAACCGTGCCAAACTGGAACCTCCGAATCGCTCGTAAGTTGTTGTTGCAATTCGCTTTTTATTCGCTACAATGACTGCCATGGCCATTACGCGTCGGCAAAAGGAAGTTCTTGACTTCCTCTCGGGCTTTACACAGAGGAAGGGATACTCGCCTTCTTACGAAGAAATTGCTGCAGGGCTTGGACTTAACTCCCTTGCCACGGTGCACAAGCACATCACCAACCTGCAAAACAAAGGCATGCTGCAGCGGGCGCACAATCGCAGCCGCTCGATCGACGTGCTTTCCCCACGCAGCACGCGAAGAGGAAGCGAACGCCTGCCACTGCTGGGCCGCATTGCCGCCGGCAAGCCCGTGGAAGCCATCGAGAGCGCCGAAAGCATCTCCCTGGCGGAAATCATTGGCAATCGCGAGGTTTTTGCTTTGGAAGTTCGCGGTGACAGCATGCGCGACGAGCACATCGTAAACGGCGATTTTGTGCTTGTGGAGCGTACAAATACCGCTCGGGAAGGTGAAATTATCGTCGCTTTAGTGGACGGTTCTGATGCCACTCTGAAGCGCTACTACAAAGAAGGAAACGTCATCCGACTGCAGCCTTCCAACAGTGAGATGACCCCGATCTTCGCGCCGGCCGACCGCGTTGCCATTCAGGGCAAGGTTCTCGGCATGCTCCGCAAATATGCCTGAGGCAGGTGCGATTTCTGGCTGCGACCTGCTGGTCTTTGATCTCGATGGCACTCTGATTGACTCGCAGCAGGACCTTGCCGACTCTGTCAACGCGACTTTGGAACACTTCGACCGGCCGCCTCTCGACATGAGCCGTGTCGCCGGGTTCATTGGCGATGGTGCGGCGCTCCTGCTCTCGCGCTCGCTCCGGGCCACCGGCGGCACAGACGATCGACTCACGGCCGCTGCCCTGCCCTACTTTCTCGCGTACTACCGCGATCACATGCTCGACACCACGCATGCCTATCCTGGCGTGCTCGAGGCGCTGCAGTCCCTTCGCCAGGCTGACCCAGCGCTGCCAATGGCTGTGCTCACCAACAAGCCGGTGAACCCTTCTACAGCGATCTGCATGAGCTTGGGGCTGGCGCCCTTCTTCTTCCAAATGCTCGGTGGCAACAGCCTGCCCACCAAGAAGCCCGATCCACAGGGCATGTTCCAGCTGATGCACCAGGCATCCGGGCTGCGTGGACGGCAGGTGGAACCGAGCAGAACCGTGATCGTAGGAGACAGCCATGTGGACGTGGCCACTGCCCGTGCTGCCGGAACGCTGAGCCTCGGCTGCATGTATGGTCTCGACCCGGTCCGGCTGCAGGCCGCGATGCCGGACGCACTGGTAGACAGCCCGGCAGAGTTGGCTAGTGCGTTGAGGTCGCTGCTGGCTGAGGAAGGCCCGGAACAACAAGGGTGCCTTACGTCTCCTATATGAGACGCGGGTTCAGAGGTTAGGAAGAGGTTCGAATCCCATGTCTCTTGAGACATGGGGCACCCAGGCAATCGCTTATGCATGACTAACTTGGGTGCCCCACGTCTCGCTTCTGAGACTTGGGTTGCAATTCGGTAGAGCTTTGACATCGCATGTCTCTCGGGACATTGGGCATCCAAAGGCTGCGCCCTAAGTTCCGGCGGCAGCGTTCTCCGCCCGCCGCACCGTCGCTCCACTCACTGCGGCTCCGGAGTCAGGGTGCAGCCGCGCGAAGAACGGCAGCGCCGCCGCAGCGACGCCAGCCATTACGCAGAACGCAATGCGGAAGTCCGCCGGGCTGTTCCGTCCGCGCCCCGCAGCCGCCAGGTGCAGTGTCAGCGCGGCAACAGCGACGCCTACGCTGGTCGTCATCTGCTGCAGGGTGGTTGCCAGGGTCGTCCCATTGCCCTTCAGGTTCTCCGGCAGGTCAGAGAAGCCCATGGTTGTCAGCGAGGTCAGTTCCATGGATCGGCCCAGGCCACCGAGGAACAGGATCAGCAGGACCCAAGGCCGCGGCGTGGTGGCGCGCAGCCATCCGCAGGCAGCCAGCAGCAGAACGGTCAGTGTGCCGTTCACCAGCAGCACCTGCCGAAAGCCGAAGCGGCGCAGCAGCGGTGTGGTCAGCGGCTTCATGGCCAGGTTCCCGGCGAACACGGCCATGGTCAGCGAGCCGGATGCCAGCGGGTCCAAGCCAAAGCCTACCTGGAATAGCAGTGGCAAAAGAAAGGGCACTGAGAACACGGCCATGCGAAAGAGCGAACCCGGCAAGGTCGCCACGCGAAAGGTCTCAATGCCGAAGACCTCCAAACGAAAGAGCGGTGCCCGTGCGCGACGCAAGTGTGCGATGACTCGCCATGCCGCAAGCGCGATCAGGGCCGCCAGCAACAGCGCAAGGCGCAGCGATGAGTGCGTGGATTGCAGAAGCTCCAGTAAGTAGATGAGCCCAACGGAGGCGCAGGCCACCAGCAAGAATCCGGGCAAGTCGAACCGCTCACGCGTACTCTCGCTGCTGCGCACCAGCCGCAGCGCCAGCACAAGCAGCACCATGCCGATGGGAATGTTGATGAGGAAGAGCCACGGCCAGCGCGCGACCGACAGGATGAAGCCGCCAACAGGCGGACCGACGATCGGACCCACAAGCGACGGCCAAATCGTGTACGCCACGGCCTTCATCAGTTGCGCTTTAGACGAAGCGCGGATGACCATCAGCCGGCCCACTGGCACCATCATCGACCCGCCCATCCCCTGCAGCACGCGTGATGCGGTGAACAGCGGGAGCGTGCGGCTGAGTCCGCACCAGGCAGAAGCAACCGTAAAGATGAGAATGGCCGAGGTGAACACACGGCGTTCACCAAAGCGCGCCGCCATCCACCCGCTGACCGGGATGAAGACAGCCAGCGTAAGCAGGTAGGCGGTTATGCCGATGTTCACCGCGACAGGAGATGTATGAAAGTCCCGAGCCATGGACGGCAGGCCCGTTGCGATGATGGTCGCATCCAGGTTCTCCATGAACTGCGCACCCGCGGACAGCAGCGCAATCGCTAAAGCGTGTCCGCGCAGCGTGGAAGAATCAGGGGCTTTGCCAGACCTGTTGCTCAAGCCTCCACTGTAACGTGCTGCGCAGCGCGCAGCCGCATGGGCTGCTTGTGCCAGTACGTCAGCGAACGCCACAGCCATTCCACCGGTCCGAACTGGAAGCGGCGCAGCCAGAGCGTGCTCCACAGGAGATTGACGGCCCACACCCCTGTCACCAGGTAGTACAACTTGTAATACTCAACAAAGCCGTACCAGTGCATTGGCCCCCACACGAACAGAAAACGGCACAGGATGCTGGTGAGCAGGTAGTTGCTCAACGCCATCTGCCCAACAGCTGCAACGCGCGCGGTGATCCATTTCAGTGCACCCGCACGCAGGATCAGCAGAACCACAGCTGCGTTCGCCAGCGCACCGGAGACGCGGCAGATGTCATACGGTATGGTGAGCCACGCATTGGACCGCACAGCCTCAAAACCGCTGCGCCATGACTCGATGCACGCAGCACCGCCCAGCGGAATGGCGATGAGGTAGCCGATGATGGCCGTGCGCACATACACGGCCTTGGGCTGCTGGCCGGTCAGAAAGCCGTTCTTGTACAGCCCCATACCCAGCAGCATGAAGATAAGCACATCTGCGAACGCCACATAGACCGAGGTTGCTGCTTCATATTCGCCTTTCGCGTCAGCCGCAAACGCTTTCGCATAGCTCTTGTGTTTTGCCAGGTCTTCTTCAACGTCCTTTGTAGAGTGCCACCATTGCTGGTCCAGCTTCACCTTTGCGCCGATAGCGTCTTTCTGGTCCTGCGTCAGGATCTTTCCGGCGTGCACGGCGGCAATCGCATCCACGCCTTTCTTGTAGGTGAAGTATGTTCCCAGGTATCGTCCAACGCCGGCCACCAGCACCCACGCGACCAGCAGCCATCCTGCCGACTTGATGAGCGTTCTGCTCTGCAGCTTACGCATGGGGTACAGAAAGAGCAGCGCGACGACGCCATACCAGAAGAGAATGTCGCCATTCCAGATCAGATATCCGTGCAGAAAGCCGATCAGCACAAGCCACATGTTGCGGCGAAGGAAAATGTCGGCAACCCGGTCGCCGACGCCGCGGCGCTCGGCCCGGTCGGTCAGCAAGACAACACCCGCTCCGAACAGCATGGAAAACAGGGCACGCATCTTGCCCTCGGCAAAGACCCAGCGCAGCATCCACGCGACAATGTTTGCCTTTGCATGCGGCCCAGAAAACACGGGCAGCACGGTACCGAGCGGAACGGCATACGCCCAGCCCGGCAGGCCGAAGCTGGTGATGTTCATCAACAGGATGCCCATGAGCGCAAAGCCACGCAGCACGTCCAGGCTGTTGATGCGCTCTTCGCGTGAAACAGGAGCAAACTCCTGTCTGGGCGGTCCGGCAAGTTCTTCGGCTGCTGCGTGAGGGATTGGAACTTCGTCAAAGGTAACGGAGGCGCTGGCCATTCGTGGCTCCTGTGGGTTGGCGAATTTCTTGATCGCGCAAAGCCTATCAGCAGACTTGCGTTGATGCCACAACTACGTTGCGGTCTTGTTTCTGGTTCCGTGCAAGCGCGAATTATTCTGTAGAGATGGACTTTCAGCTCAGCACTGCGTACAAGCCACAGGGTGACCAGCCCCGGGCCATCCAGGAGCTTTCTGCCGGGCTGCGCGATGGTGAAAAGCACCAGGTGCTGCTGGGTGTGACCGGCTCCGGCAAGACGTTCACCATGGCCAAGGTCATCCAGGAGGTGAACCGGCCCGCGCTGGTGCTGGCGCACAACAAGACGCTGGCCGCGCAGCTCTACCACGAGTTCAAAACCTTCTTCCCGAACAACGCGGTCGAGTACTTCGTGAGCTATTACGACTACTACCAGCCCGAGGCCTACATCCCATCTGGCGACCTGTATATCGAGAAGGAAGCCACCATTAACGAGGAGTTGGACAAGCTGCGGCTGAGTGCCACGCGCAGCCTGTTTGAGCGGCGCGACTGCATCATTGTGTCGTCTGTCTCATGCATCTATGGCCTGGGCTCGCCAGAGGCCTACTACGGCATGCTCATGCTGCTGGAGAAGGGCCAGAAGATCAGGCGTGAGGACATCACCCGGCGGCTGGTGGAGATCCTGTACGAACGCAATGACGGCGACTTTCGCCGCGGCACCTTTCGCGTGCGCGGCGACGTGGTCGAGGTCTACCCCACCTACGACGAGAACGCGTACCGCATCGAGCTATTCGGGGATGAGATCGATTCGCTCTCACAGATCGATCCGCTGTTCGGCACAGTCAAGCAGAAGTACGCGCGGCTGCCCATCTATCCCAAGTCGCACTACGTGGTGCAGCCCGAGCGCAAGATGAGCGCGGTAAACAGCATCGTGAATGAACTGACGGAGTGGGAAGCGCAACTCGAAAAAGAAGGCCGCATGGTAGAAGCACAGCGCATCCACCAGCGCACGCGCTTCGACCTGGAAATGATTAAGTCGGTCGGCTATTGCCACGGCATCGAAAACTACTCGCGCCACTTCAGCGGACGCTTGCCGGGTGAGCCTCCGCCCACG
Organism: uncultured Terriglobus sp.; assembly: GCA_964242065.1. Taxonomy (GTDB): domain Bacteria; phylum Acidobacteriota; class Terriglobia; order Terriglobales; family Acidobacteriaceae; genus Terriglobus. The sequence goes on from CAXTBQ010000004.1 coordinate 80,283, forward strand.
CTGTTCGACTACTTTCCGCGCGACTTTATGATCTTCATCGACGAGTCGCACGTGACGGTGCCGCAACTGCACGGCATGTGGCACGGCGACCGCTCGCGCAAGGGCAACCTGGTGGACTACGGCTTTCGCCTGCCCAGTGCGATGGACAACCGCCCGCTGAAGTTCGACGAGTTCGAGAACCGCACCGGCCAGATCGTCTACGTCTCCGCCACACCGGGACCGTACGAACTGACGATGACGGCGGGCGTGGTCACGGAGCAGATCATCCGGCCCACCGGCCTCATCGATCCGCCTGTGGAGATCCGGCCCATCAAGGGTCAGATCGATGACCTGCTGGCCGAGATCCGCGACCGCGTCGAAAAAGATCAGCGCGTATTGGTAACCACCTTAACCAAGCGCATGGCGGAGGACCTTTCCGGCTACTACACCGAAGTCGGCGTCAAGTGCCGCTACATGCACTCGGAAATCGAAACGCTGGAGCGCGTGAAGCTGCTGCGCGACCTACGGCGCGGCGAGTACGACGTGCTCATCGGCATCAACCTTTTGCGCGAGGGGCTCGACCTTCCCGAAGTCTCGTTGGTCGCCATTCTCGACGCAGACAAGGAAGGCTTCCTGCGTTCGCAAGGGTCGCTCATCCAGACCATTGGCCGCGCCGCGCGCCATCTGGAGGGCCGCGCCATCCTGTATGCCGACACGATGACCGACAGCATGAAACGCGCGCTGGACGAGACCGCTCGCCGGCGCGAAAAGCAGCAGGCCTACAACGAGGAGCACGGCATCACACCGCAGTCGGTCGCCAGCCCCATCGGTGATGCATTGGTGGGCATTGCGGAAGCGGACTACGTGGACGTTTCGCTGCAAGAGGATGGCGTGCCGGAGTTTACGTCGCAACTCGAACTGGATAAGCACATCGCAGGCATGGAGACAGAGATGCGCGAGGCTGCCAAGAACTTCGAGTTCGAGAAGGCAGCCAAGCTGCGTGACCGCATCAAGGAGATGCGCACCAAAGAGTTCTTCTTCGCCTGAACTCAAGCAAAGCATGGCACAATCGTGTGAGCCTGCTCGTGTTCATGATTGCGCCAAGCCATATGCAGCAACGCCGGCTCTGCGGCTGTATTGTCCTTATCGTCTGTGGCTTACTGTTCACGCGGCAGTCGGCCGGTGCTCAGGCGGTGCTTGTGCTGCAGCCCGGTAACAGCGCGTCCACGCTGGCGGGCAGCGGCATAGACGGACGCAGCACTCCGGGTGATGCCCGCCTCTCCGCATTAGGGTTGCCGCAGGCCGTCGCCTATGACGCGAGTGGCAATCTGTACATCGCGGATACACGCAATCACCAGGTCGTGCGCGTGGATACAGCAGGCCAGTTGACGATTGTTGCAGGTACCGGCAGGCAGGGCTTTGCCGGAGACGGCGGTAGCGCGAAAGCTGCGGAGTGGGATTCGCCGTCCGGACTGGCGGTGGATGCGTCGGGCAACATCTTTGTCGCCGACACCGGCAATCAGCGGGTGCGCCGTATCGCTGCCGCAGATGGCATCGTGACAACAATCGCGGGTTCAGGCCAGACGGGCTTCAGCGGAGACGGCGGACAGGCGACGGCAGCGCGACTTCGCTCACCGGGCAGCCTTGTTGTGGACTCCTCGGGGAACCTCTACGTGGCAGATGCCGGCAACCACCGCATCCGCAAGGTCGCCGCGGACGGAACCATCAGCACCGTCGTAGGCAGCGGAGCCCAGGGGCAGGAAGGCGATGGCGGCGCAGCAACCGCGGCAACCCTGGACGCGCCGTCCGGATTGGCGCTGCTGCCGGATGGACGCCTGCTCATCGCCGACCGCAACACACGCCGCTTGCGCACGCTGCAGCCGGACGGAACCATCGCAGCCTACTCGTCTGGCGGGCAGACGTTTCGGCGGCCGGGTGGCCTGGCGGCAGACAGCACCGGCAGCGTGTACGTGGCGGATGCAGGCACCCAAATGACTGCGCAGATCAGCACGGACGGCTCGTCAACGTTCGCCGGCAACGGGACCCAGGGCGCGTTTTCCACGGGCTCGCCGTTGTCGACCTCGCTCGATGCGCCGACCGCAGTAGCAACCCAAACGACTGGCGACATCGCCATCGCAGACACACACAACCGGCAGGTGCAGCGTGTCTCGTTGGCCACCCTGAGCTTCGGCAGCGTGCCCGCTGGCAGCAGCAGCCAGCCGCAAATACTCACACTGCAAAACGGCGGCAAATCGCCACTCACGCTGCTCGCGCTGGAACTGCCGACCGGCTTCGCGGCGGTCGCCAACGGTACAACGTGTGCCGCCACGCCACTGGTTCTGCAACCAGCTGCACAGTGCGTCATGGCAATCGCTTTCGCACCTACCGTGCAGGGC
>CAXTBQ010000005.1:0-18424 GCA_964242065.1 uncultured Terriglobus sp.
TCCGGCGGGATGCCCGTGCCGTTGTCGCTTAGAGACAGAACGGCAGAGTGCCGGTCGCGCCCGAGCCGGATGCGCAGCGCGCCGCCGCCCGGCATGGCCTGCATGGCGTTCAGCGCGATGTTCAGGAGAGCCTGACGCATGAGTTCGCCGTCGCACAGGACACGCACCGGACCATCCTGCGCCACCGTGATGGTGACGTGATGGCTGGCAGCCTCCTCTGAAACAAGGTGCCGCACCGCGTCCACGATTGAGCCGAGATCTTCTTCGTGGAGCACGGGTTCCATGGGCCGGGAGAAGTCGGCGAGCGTCTGCACCACGCGGTCGAGCCGGCCCATCTCACTGGCCAGTACCTCGACGTGGCGCTGCGCACCGGGGATGTTCACGGGTTCGCCTAGCTTCCCACGCAACAGCTCCAGGTGCACCACCATGGCGTTGATGGGGTTCTTCACTTCGTGGCCGACCCCTGCCATCAGCCTGCCAATGCCAGCCAATCGGCGTGACACGTGCATTTCCTGCTCCAACTCCTGCTCGGCGGCGGCGTCATGCAAGGTGACCAGCGCGCCCAAGCCGCTGCCCGCGCTGCAATCGAGCGAGAGTTCGATAGAGCGGCCGTCCTCCAGGGCCACCGGCACGTCGTGCACGTTCCTGCGTCTTGGAATGAGTGTGGAGAGCAGGTCTCCCACGGCACTCCCGTCTGGAAAAAGGTCGTGCAGCGCCGTGCCCGGTATGGCGCGCCGTCCTTCGGGCAGGAAGTTCGCCACAGCGTCGCTTGCGGTGGCCACGCGGAGATCTGCGGTAAAGAGCATGACGCCGTCTTTCAGCGCGTGCAGCATGCTATCGAGGTTTGAAGCCATTTCAGACCGTGTCTGCTCCGACGAGCGCATCTGCGCGTCCAGCAGGCTGATCGTGGAGGAGACGCGCTCTACTGCGTCGCCGCGCGGCCCGCGTTCCGGCGTGCTCTTGCCGGAAAGCGCATCCAGCTCGCGTCCGATCCGCTCGATGGGTCGCAGGGCGGCGGCAGACAGCGCCCCGGCCACCAGCAGCGATCCAGCCAGGGTGAGCAGGCAGACTGTGATGGCGGTGCTCAGCCACGGCGAGTAGGCGTTGCGCACGAATGTGGAGCGCACGCCCAGGTGCACCAGGAGGAAGGGCTGGCCGTTCCGCTCCAGCGGAAGTTGCAGGTCCAGTGTTTCCGGCTCGCCGAACAGCAGACGCAGGCGATCCCACAGCGAGGCACCCGTTCCCTCTGCAAAGCTGCGGCGGCGCGGCAGCGGATGGTTCACCTCAGCGGGGTCGCTGCTTACCAGGACGGTGGCGCCCCCGTCTGTGAGCGAAGCATCCTCCACATCCGGCGAGTAGCGAACATAGCCGTTCAACATTTCTGTCAGGTCGCTGTCGTTCTGCAGTGCGTCCTGCACCGCACGGCCAAAGGCAGCGTCACTGCTGTCCGCGGGCGGCTGCTGCGCCATGCCGCGTTCGAGTGCGGTGCGCGCGGACGAAAGCACCGTGTGCAGCAGCACCTGGTTGGTCGCCGTGGTTTGCGCCACGCGCTCGCGCAGCACCTCAGACAGGAAGGCCAGCGAAAGAGCAACCACCAGCACAAACGTGAACAAGAGTGTGCCCGCCACGAGCTTGGTTCGCAATCCCATGACTAAACGGATGCTCGCTCTTCCAGAGCGTATTCCTTCAGCTTGTTTTGCAGTGTCTTGGAACTGATGCCAAGAATCTCGGCGGCTCGGGTCTTGTTGTGACGCGTGGAGAGCAGAGTTTTCAGGATCAGCTGCTTCTCCGCTTCGTCGACCGTGGTGCCCACGGAAAGGTGGACCATGTTCTCAGACAAACCGGACTCTGCCGGGGACTGCGGGACTGCGGTTGTTTTCGGCACCACCGCCGAAGCTTCCTCGCCAAAGCCGGCGGGCAGGTGCGAGGCATCGAGCATGCGCGTGCCGGAAAGAATGACCGCGCGTTCGATGGTATTGCGCAGCTCTCTGGCGTTGCCCGGCCAGCGGTACTCCAGGAAGCGGTTCATCAGGCTTTTCGAGATGCCCGGTACTGCCGTGCCGTGCCGCGCGTTCATCTCCTGGACCATGCTTTCGGCCATGGCCGGAATGTCTTCCGCATGATCGCGCAGCGCCGGCATCTCGATGTTGAACACGTTCAGGCGGTAGTAGAGATCGCCGCGCAACTCGCCTGAAGCAACCGCCCGCTGCGGGTCTTTGTTGGTGGCGGCAATCACGCGGACGTTGACCGGCAGCTCCTCGCGGGAGCCCAGGCGGCGCAGCTTGCGATCCTCCAGCACGCGCAGGAGCTTGCTCTGCGTGGCCGCCGGCATTTCACCAATTTCGTCCAGCAGCAGCGTGCCCTCTTCCGCCAGCTCAAAGCAGCCGGCGCGGCGGTCTTGAGCGCCGGTAAAAGCACCGCGCTCGTGCCCGAAGATTTCGCTCTCGATCAGTGTTTCCGGGATCGCCGCGCAATTCACGGCGACAAACGGCTTGTTGCGGCGACCACTGAACATGTGCAGCGCGCGGGCGGCCAGTTCCTTGCCGGTGCCGCTTTCGCCGGTGATCAGAACGGACACGTTGTTGGGCGCAATGCGCTCGATCACGTAGAAGATGTCGCGCATACGCGGAGACGATCCGATCAGCGGTCCCAAGCGGCCCCCGTCGTCTTCCGGCAGCGCGATGCCCGCTAGTACGTGCTCGGCCTCCTGACCCTGCTGCGCGTTCTGCAGGATGGTCTTCAGCCGCGCGGGATCGACCGGTTTCTGCAGGTAGTCGAACGCGCCCATGCGCATGGCGTCCACCGCGCTTTCGATCGAGCCCTGCGCCGTGAGCATGACGACTGCCACTTGCTGCGGCAGTTCACTGAGACGGTCCAGCAGTTGCAGGCCGTCCATGCGCGGCATCATCAGATCGCTCACGACCACGTCTGGGGACCAGCGGATGGCGGCGTCCAACCCGGCCGCGCCGTCCGCCGCGGTCTCGGTGCGGTAGCCCCAGGATGCGATCAGCTCGGCCAGCCCGGCGCGTGCGTTTGGTTCGTCTTCCACCACCAGTACCTTGGTCTGCGGCAATCTTTTACCCCTGTCTCGTGTCAGTTCTTGGATGCTGCGCGCGCCGCGCGGTTTGCGTATGCTGGTGGCATGCTGCAAACCGACCCTCCCTATGAAATCACCGCGACCGAAGTGTCGCAACTGCGTTCCGCTGGCGTGCCCTTCACGTTGTTGGACGTCCGCGAACCGTGGGAGATTGCGACCGCGTCGATCGCCGGCAGCCTGGATATCCCCATGGGCGAGTTACCGGCCCGCGCTCACACAGAGCTGGACCCAGACGCGCAGATCGTGGTGCTATGCCACCACGGTGCCCGGTCGCTGTCAGTGACGGAGTGGCTTCGGCGGGAGGGCTTTCCTTCGGCGCAGTCGCTGGCGGGCGGGATTAATCAATGGTCGCGAGAAGTGGATCCTGCCGTGCCGATGTACTGAGTGGAATCCGTCCTGCGCGGTTGTCGTCGTAACACTCCTCCTGGTTTGTCATCCCGTAGCGAAGCGGAGGGATCTGCATGTGAGTTCGCCCATCCGCCCTTCTCGGGTGGAGCATGCCGCCACAGTGTACGCGCTTCGCGCGAACGGTCCGGCCTTCCTCGGCTCAAGTCCGCTTCGCTGACGGCCCGGCACACATGCAGATCCCTCCGCATCGCTGCGGGGATGACAAAGCCCAGGAGAAAGATCGGCCCTAGTCTAGCCACGCACCGCCCGAAAGCGCAGGCGCACGTAATCACCCCACCAGTGACCATCCGCGTCGCGCAGCACGGGTTCCAGTAGAGCGACGGCAGCTGCAACAGCTGCTTCGCGGTCTGCTTCATCCAGCTTTTGCAGGACGCCGTTGCGGAAGGTGCGCAGCCACTGCTCCATGCCTGTCTTGAGCGGTGTAGGCCGCGGCACCAGGTCTATTTGCTCCACGAGGAACCCGCTGGATTCCAGCAGCGCGCGGTACACCTCGGCAGACGGGTAGCACGACGCTGCTTCAGCCTCTGCATCCACGCCATAGGGAGCGAGTACAGCGCTTAGCGCAACGCGAATGGCGGCGATGTTGCCCGAGCCGCACATTTCCGCGACGAAGCGCCCGCCCGGTCGCAGCGCACGGTGAACGCCTGCGAGCACGTCAGCCTGTTCCCGGACCCAATGCAGAGCGGCGTTGGAGAACACGGCGTCGAACTCGCCCTGGAACGGCAGAGCGCGCATGTCGGCACGGACAGTCGTCAGCTCTCGTGCCGCGGCCGCAGCCAGCATGGACTCGTCCGCGTCGCAGCCGGTCACGTCCGCAGCGCTTGCTGCAATCTTTGCGGTGAGTGCTCCGTCACCGCAGCCCAGGTCGAGAACGCGTTCCCCAGGCTGGACATCGAGCATGGCGAAGACTTCACCTGCCATGTCGGCCACAAAACGTCCGTTGGCGGCATACGCCGCTGCATCCCAGGTTTGCTTTCGTTCGTGCGTGTGTGGTGTGCTGCTCATGGTTGTGATTGTTCGCCGCTATCGCGGGCGGAGCAAGCACTATAAGAATTTTGGAAGGAACAAGAAGCATGGTGGATACAGCCGTTGCGTTTGCTAAGGGGAATCGTGAGAACGCGCTGGAGCAGCTGAAAGATTTTCTGCGCATTCCGTCCATCTCTACGCTGCCGCAGCACGCAGGGGACGTTCGTGCTGCCGCAGAGTTCCTCTCTGCGGAGTTGCGTAGCATTGGCATGGACAACATACGGCTGATCGAGACGGGCGGCCATCCGCTGGTCTACGCGGACCACCTGCACGCCACAGGCAAGCCCACGCTGCTGCTCTACGGCCACTACGACGTGCAGCCGCCCGATCCGCTGGAGGAGTGGATTTCGCCACCCTTTGAACCGGTCGAACGGAATGGAAACCTGTACGCACGCGGCGCGGTGGACGACAAGGGCCAGCTCTGGATGCAGGTCAAGGCACTGGAAGCGCTGCTGCGCCAAGGTTCGCTGCCGGTGAACATCCGCGTGCTTGCGGAAGGTGAGGAAGAGGTGGGCGGCGAAGGCATTGCGCACTTCCTGCGCGACCATGCCGCCGACATTCCATGCGACGCCGCGCTGGTGTGCGATACCGACCTGTTCGCGCCCGACCTGCCGACGCTGTGCGTTGGACTGCGCGGCATGATCTACACGGAGATCGAGGTGCGCGGCGCGCGCACGGACCTGCATAGCGGCATGTATGGCGGTGCCGCTCCCAACCCGTTCATCGCGCTCTCGCAGATCATTTCAAAGCTCAAGGATGAGGACGGCCGCATCCTGATCCCGGGTCTGCTTGACGGGATCCAGCCACCCACCGCGGCGGAACTGGCCGCATGGCAGTCGCTGCCGTTCGATGAGAACGAATACCGCGAACATGAAGTGGGCAGCATCGAGCTGGTGGGGGAGCCCGGCTTTTCCGTGCTGGAGCGCACCTGGGCACGGCCCACACTGGATGTACACGGCATGCCCGGCGGCTTTACCGGAGCAGGCGCAAAGACGGTGATCCCCAGCCGTGCCACGGCAAAGGTCTCGCTGCGGCTGGTGCCCGGCATGACGTCCGCAAGGACTTTTGAACAACTGCGCGACTACGTTGCGACGATCGTTCCGCGCGGTGTCACGGCGGAGGTGCGGCTCATCCACTCGGGCGAACCCGTGGTGGTGGACACGGACAACCCGTTCATCCGCGCGGCGACGGAGGCAATGCAGCAGGTGTTCCACCGCGATACGGTCTTTGTGCGCGGCGGCGGATCGATCCCGGTGGTCGGCGACTTTACGCGGCAGCTCGGTGTGCCCACCGTGCTGATGGGCTTCGGCCTGCCGGATGACAACCTGCATGCACCCAATGAGAAGTTCTCCCTCTCGAACCTCTACAGCGGTACGGAATCGATCATCCGCTTCCTGGCGCTCTGCGGGGCGTAGTGGACCGAAGGGTGCTGGGCTATGTCCTTGCAGGCGGCGAAAGTTCGCGCATGCAGCAGGCTGGCAGCGCGCCTGTCGACAAAGCGCTGCTGGTACTTGGAGGCAAAACGCTGGTGGAGCGTGCGCTCGGCGTTGCAGGCGCGGTCTGCGCGGAGCCGCGCATCCTTTGTGGACCGCAGAATCGGTGTGCGCGGCTGCGCAGGTATGGCGAGACGGTGCCGGACCGCGTGGCGCTGTGCGGTCCCGTGGGTGCTTTACAGACAGCGCTGCACGATGTCGGTACCCGTGGCGGGACGTGGGTGCTCATGGTGCCGGTCGATCTTCCTTGGCTCACAGCCGAGGTACTGAAGAGCCTTGTGGAGCAATCCCTCGCAAGCGGGAGAGCAGCAGCGTGCATGCACGACAGTGAGAGCGTGCAACCGCTGCCATGCGTGGTGCACGTGGGTGCTTTGCCGCTGGTGGAAGCGGCGTTGGACCGGCGCGAGTTGAAGCTATTGCCGCTGCTGCTCGCCATTGCCGGCGGTGAACTGCATCTTGTGGATTGTGCCGACGGTGCGAACAGTCGCACCTTTTGGAACATCAACACCCCTGCGGACTTCCAGTCCGCGCAGACCGGTGAAACGGCTGGGGACAGCGCGCATCAGAGTAAGCATGGCCGAAGAGCAGCAGAGAACTGAAAGCATGCAAGCGACTACGGGCCCCGCGGGCGACGCGACTGGCGCGGCAGAGAACGCAACGGGGGCCGACGCATCCGCTGCCGAGCGCAGTGCCGACAGCCGCTCCGGTGCAGAGCGCCAGGGCGAGAACGCGGACGGCGCACACACTGAGACGCAGCAGCAGCCGCAGGCCAACGAAGAAGCTTTGAACAAGCCTCTTGTGGAGGAGGTCTCGGAGGATGTGGCCGAGGAGGTCAGCGAGTTCTTCGAGCAGGCCGCCGAGCAGAACGAGACGGTGATGGAAGAGAGTCAGGATCCTTTCATCTCGTTTGAGCACGTCTCGAAAACTTTTAGTGACTTCAAGGTGCTGGAAGACGTGAGCTTTTTCGTCAAACCGGGTGAGACGCTGTGCATCCTCGGGCGGTCGGGCGTGGGCAAATCGGTCTCGCTGCAGATGCTGATGGGCTTTCTCAAACCGGACAGCGGCTGTGTGCGCGTGGCCAACGAAGAAATACAGAGCTTTACCGAAGTGCAGATGCAGCCAGTGCGCCGCAAGGTGACGATGGTTTTTCAGAACGGCGCGCTGTTCGACTCGATCACCGTCGGCGAGAACGTAGCCTTTCCCCTGCGCGAGAAGGGCGAACTGGATGAGGAGCAAATTCGCCAGGTGGTGAAGGGTTTGCTTGAGATGGTGGGCGTCGCGGGTATGGACGACCTGTTGCCCTCAGATCTTTCGACCGGCATGAAGCGTTCCATCGCCATTGCACGCGCGCTGGCCGCGCAGCCGGAGGCGATTCTGTACGACGAGCCCACCACGATGGTCGATCCGCTGATGGGTCATCTGCTTGGCGACCTGATCGAGCGACTGAAGCGCCAGCTGCACCTGACCAGCATTGTGGTAACGCATGACATGCGCTTTGCGCGCAAGCTGGCCGATCGCGTCCTGTTTCTGCACGAGGGTAAGGCGCGCTTCTTCGGCACGCTGGACGAGCTGGAAAAAAGCGACGACAACATCCTGCGCGACTTTATGTCAATGGACGAGTTGGTGTTACCGCAATAGACCGACTCAACGCTCGAGCTGTCGTGTGGAAGGAAAGGCGCGGTCGCGACGATGCCAGCGTAAAACAACATCCTTGTACAGGCCAGGCTTAAAGGCCAGATGCTCATCGCCAGCGTTGCTCATGACGAACAAGTCTGGCGATCAGAGTTCTGCTGTGATTCGACTGCAGGTTAGAACGACATGCGGCCGCCTACCTGGATGATGCGGTTATTACCGGAACTGCCGGTGATCCTGCCGAAATTCGTGCTGTTGATGGTGGCCACGGGAGCGCTCAGATTGGTGAGATTGAACACATTCGAAAACTCGCCGCGTAATTCGAACTTCAGTCGTTCACGCAACGGAAAGGTTCGTAGCAGCGAGGCATCCACGTTGCGATAGCCCGGCGCGTCCAGCGTCATGGGGCGCGTGTTGCCCAGCAGGTTTAGTGGACCCACGCCCGGGCAGCCATTCACGCCGGCCGTGCAATAGGCAGTGGTATCGAACCACTGGTTCATGGCCGCCACGCGAGAACCGCCGTTGGGCAGCCTGCGTTCGAACTTGCCGGGGATCACGCTGGGCCGGTTGTTGCCCAGGCCAGAGAAGTAGTTATCTACGCCGGTGGTGACCGTAAACGGAGCGCCGCTGTTCGCGGTGGCGATGGTCGTGATGGTCCAGCCATTCAGCACAGACCGCGCGGCACGGTTGCTGTGGTCGAAGTAGTCGGGCTTCCACACAATGGACGCGGTGAACTGGTGGCGTCGATCCTGGTCGGACCGCTGCCGGTACTCCAATTGCGGGTAGTTCGCATCGACAAAGGTGCCGTTGGTGCTGCCAGTGCTGTCCAGGTTATTGCTCTGCAGCGTGCGGCTCCAGGTGTAATAGCCGCGCCCGCTTACACGGTGCGTCAATCGTTGCTCCACACTTACTTGCAGGCCGTTGTAATTGGAGTTCTGATTGCCGCGAATGATCCATACATTGCTGTAAATGGGTGTAGCTGCGGAACCACCATATGCCGGCGAGTTGAGCGGACGTCTGTTATTGACCGTGGCACTGCTGTTGCCGTAGCCACAGGGGCGCGACGTATCGCCAACCGTGGTGGATCCCGCCACGAAGCAACTGGGGCCGCTCAGACCGGTGTTCGGATTGATGTTGAAGGTAGGCGCATTGATGTCGTTATAGATCGGCGATTTGCGGTTGTAATTGCCCACATAGTTGATAGAAACCGCTGTGCTGTTGCCGAGCTGCTGCTGTACGCCAAAGTTCGCCTGGATCGCATACGGCCAGCGGTAATTGGGATCGAACGCAACCACCTGGTTCAAGGCAAGGAATGACGCAGATTTACTCGCGTAATCGAACGTCAGGCTTGGGAATGGATTGATGCCGCCCGGAAACTCGGTCGCATCGTTCTGATAAGGATGCGTGAGCGAAACCACCTTGTTGAAGCTGCTGCGCACGGCATAGGGCGAGTAGTTGGAGGGGTACTCCCACATGTTGCCCGAGATGCCGCCGAAGAAGAGGCCTGCCGCGCCGTGAAACACCGTCTTGCCGGTTCCGTGCGGGTCAAAGGCAAAACCTAGGCGAGGCGACACGTGATTGATGGGAGAGTACACGCCGCCTTTGGGAACGCCGGGGTCGCCGGGAAACTGTAGCCCGAGCGGTGCCAGCGTGGCCGACGGAATCCCGATGATCTTGACTGTGTTGAAGGCGTGCGACTGCGCGCCGGGAACGAAGTTCGTCTGCATGCGCTTGTTGTCGGTGGGCGCCTGCTGAAAGTCGTAGCGCACACCCAGGTTGAAGGTCAGGTTGGTCCGGATGCGCCAATCATCCTGCGCAAAGAAGCCGTAGCTGAAGTAGTTGGCATTGGCGTACAAGGGAGTGTCCTGCCCCATGGTGGTGGGAATGCCCGCCAGGAAATCAGACAAGCCATTGGTCGTACGCGCCGCGCCGGTGCCGTTGCCGGTGTTGAAGGCAAAGGTGCCGTAGTTGTTCAGCAGCGTGAGCTGAAAGTCTTTCTCCAGGCCTGCTTCGCCTCCCAGGAAGAGTGTGTGCTTGCCCCGTGTGGTGCTGAGGACGTCACGGATGCCGTAGACGTTCGCCCCGGCCTTTGGACCGGTGATGGACTGCCCCAGCGTGAAACCTTCCACGCCGCCCACCGCAATGTTTGGGCGCGAGGGCGAGCCCACCACACCCAGGTCTGAGCCGAAGTCAGCCAGTGAGCTTTGCGGATTGGCGATGCGCCCGCCGTACTGACGCCCGTACGTCACGTAGAACTGATTGACGGTACGGCCGCTCACCGTCCAGGTGTCACTGATGCTGGCGTTCTGTTGCTTGTTCGCGTAGTTGGAGTAAGACCAGGCCTGCGTGAAGGTTGAGGGCACTACCCTAACCTTGTAATTCAGCAGGAAGTACGACAGCGTAAGCCGGTGCGACTGCGTGATCTGGTGATCGGTCTTGAGGAGGTATTCTTCGTTTTGCTCCGGCAGCGGCGAGCGTGTGCGATACGTATAGCGCGTGTCGCCGGAGGCGGGCTGTGCCGGCTGTTGCGCCGGCAGGTTGGCCTTCAGGTACTTCAGGATGTTGACCGCTGTTGCATCCACCGCGGGTAGCTTGTTGCCCGCGTACGGCACCAGCGCCGTGCCCGCGCCCGTGACAGGCGAGAACGATGTGGGATGGCACACCAGGAAGTGTACGGCTGTGTTTGCCGCTGCCGTGGGCGCCGCGTTGCAGCTTGACTGCTCCGCAGTGGTGGGCAGGTTCTCTGAGAAGTCACCCGTGACCTGGGCATCGCTTGGCAGGCTGCCGCTGTAGTTGCCGTATTGGATGAAGCGGAAGCCGCCAAAGCTGCCGAAGAAGAAATCCTTGTCCTTCCGGATGGGCCCGCCTACCGTGGCACCGAAGCGGTGCTGGTTGTATGGGTTCTTGGTGGTTTGGTTGTGGGTTACGGCGTTGAAGTTGCGCGAGCGATAGAACTCAAACGCTGAGCCGTGCAGGCTGTTGGCGCCGCTCTTGGTAATCACGCTGACAACAGCTGACGAGTAGCGGCCCAGTTGCGCGCTGTAGTTGTTTGTCACCACGTTGAACTGGCTGACCGCGTCCGGGTTGGGCACCTGGTTGCCTGTGTTGCGCAGGCCCGTCATGTTCAGGCCGCCATCCAGGTAGTACGAGGTCTGGGCCACAATGCTGTCTGGCGATCCGTTCACCAGCACATGTAATTCCTGAAAGCCAAGGCTGTTGACGGTCTGCACGCTTTGCACGCCAGGCACCAGGTTCAGCAGTTGCGTCACCTGCCGATTGATCAGCGGCAGGTTATCGATTTCTACATTGTCCACCGTGTTGCCCAGCGTGGAGTTGCCAAGGTTGACCAGCGGCGCATCTGCCGTGACGTTTACTGTCTCTCCGCCGCCGCCCGCGTTCAGTGACAGGTTGAGCTGCGCGTTCTCCATGACACTCAGCGTGACGCCGGACTGCTCCAGCGTCTTAAAGCCGGGCGCACTCACCACAACCTTGTACGGTCCCACGGGCAGAAACTCTTCGCGGTACGTGCCGTCTGCCTTGGTTGTGAAGGTGCGTGTAAAGTTGGTCAGCGTCTGCGTTACGGTGACGCTTGCGTTGGGCACGGCTGCGCCGCTCGCATCCAGAACCGTGCCGAACAGCGTGGCGGTGCTCAGCTGCGCGGATGCGGTAAGCAAGGGCGATACAAGCACGCACGGAACGAGAACACAGGGCAATACTCGCGACATGGACACCTCTCTCGGAAGCGCTTCCTGAAAAAGACCGGCCGGATGCCTTTTGAGGACCGGCCACATGCATTCCAGGAGACAACGCATTCAAGCACATTGCACGGAACGAAGGCAATGCAAGGATCGGCAACGCTTCCAATGGCTTTTGTCCTTGTCAAGAACGCGGCGGCATGGATACCATCGAAGCTCTTCCGCGTCCGCATCTTGAACCTAGAGACGTGATGCGCGGCCTCTCGGATCCGTGGAGCGTGGTGTGACAGAACACGTTGGCACAAAGATGTTTTATGGATGGTGGATCGTTGTTGCCGCGTTCCTGAACCTGTTTTTCGCCGTGGGCATTATCTTCTATGGCTTTCCCGTGTTCTACCCATCGTTCGTTGCGTCACTCGGCTTCAACCGGGCAGAGGTAACGCAGGGTTTTCTGCTGGGCTTCCTTATTGTGGGCCTGCCCATCGGCTTGCTGACGGGCGTGCTGATCGACAGGATCGGGGCGCGCTGGGTCATTTTTGCCGGTGCGGCGCTTACTGGCATTCCACTGATGCTCATGGGCCTGATGCAACACTTCTGGCAGTACCAGATTCTCTGCGTGCTGGAGGTGATTGGGTACGTGCTGGCCGGCCCCATCTCCAACCAGGTGCTGGTGGCACAGTGGTTCCGCGCACGGCGCGGACGTGCCATGGGCCTTGCGTACCTGGGCTTGGGATTGGGCGGAGCGGTGGCACCGCCCGTGATCCACTGGCTCATTCGCACGTATGGCTGGCGTCATGCCATTGCGGCGGTGGGCCTGTCCATTATGGCCGTGCTTTTTCCGGTGGCTGTGTGGTTGACACGTTCGCTGCCGCGTGACATGGGTCTCAACTACGATGGCGAACCTGGTCCCGTGATCACAGCCGCGCCCGCCAGCAACTCAGTCTTTGGCATCATCGGAAGCGCACTGCGGGCACGCAACTTCTGGCTCATCGTCATCGGCTCCTCGCTGGTCATCGGAGCCATGAATGCTGTGATCCAGCACTTTATCTTCTTCATGCGCACCTCCGGCTACCCCGCGGTCACCGCATCGCGCTATCTTTCGCTGCTGCTGGTGGCCAGCCTGGGAGGTCGCGTGATTGTTGGCTATATTGCAGACCGTTTTCGCAAAAAGAACATTATGGCGCTGTTCTACTGTCTGCTGGGCGCGGCGATTCCGCTCTTGTTTTTCGCGGCAAAACCGTCCGCTGCAGCCGCCTTCGCCATCGTGTTCGGCTTTTCCATGGGTGCCGACTACATGCTCATCCCGCTCGTCACGGCGGAGTGCTTCGGCGTGACGTCGCTGGGCAAACTGCTGGCCCTGATCATTGCCGCGTATTCCATCGGGCAGTGGGCAGGGCCGTACCTTGCCGGTCGCATGTTCGACAGCCTGCACAGTTACAATCCCGCGTGGAAGCTGATGGCACTCCTCGCGATTGCCGGCTCGGCCGTTATCTTCGCCATCCGCAGTGGACAAACATCTGCTGAACCGAGTTAGGCACCACAACCGTAGAACGCGAAAGACGAGCATGGCACAGAAGCGCATCGGCATCATCATGAACGGCGTCACGGGACGCATGGGCTTGAATCAGCACCTTGTACGCTCCGTGCTGGCGATACGGCAGGGCGGCGGACTGCAACTGCCCGGCGGCGACATCCTCATGCCCGATCCCATCCTGGTGGGCCGCAACGAGGCCAAGCTGAAAGCGATAGCGGACGCGCATGGCTTGACCCGCTGGAGCACAGACCTTCCGCGTTGCCTCGACGATGCAAAGGACGCGATCTACTTCGACGCCGGCACCACGGGCCTGCGAGAGACATTCGTGACGCAGGCTATTAACGCGGGCAAACACGTCTACTGCGAGAAGCCGCTTTCCACGTCGGTTGAGTCAGCCCTTCGACTGGCGCGCCACGCGGCGCAGGCCGGGGTCAAGCAGGGCATTGTGCAGGACAAGCTGTTTCTGCCGGGTGTGCGCAAGCTCAAGCGGCTGGTCGACTCCGGATTTTTCGGGCGCATTCTCTCCGTGCGCGGCGAGTTCGGCTACTGGGTATTTGAGGGCAACTGGGGCGGCCAGCCCGCGCAACGGCCGTCGTGGAACTACCGCAGGGAGGAGGATGGCGGCATCATTCTGGATATGTTCTGCCATTGGCGGTACGTGCTGGATCACACGTTCTCGCCTGTCGAGGCCGTGTCCTGCATGGGTGCGATACACATTCCGGAGCGCGTGGACGAGGAGGGCAAGACCTACGCGTGCACGGCAGACGACGCGGCCTACGGATCCTTTCAGCTTGGTGGCGGCATCTTTGCGCAGATCAACTCTTCGTGGACGACGCGCGTGTACCGCGACGAGCTGTTCAACCTGCACGTGGACGGCACGGAAGGCAGCGCGGTTGCCGGCCTGCGCGACTGCAAAACGCAGCATCGCATCAACACGCCACGGCCGGTGTGGAATCCGGACCTGCCCAATCCGTTCAAGTTCCGCGAACACTGGCAGGAAGTTCCGGACAACACGGTGTTCGAAAATGCTTTCAAGGTGCAGTGGGAGATGTTTCTGCGGCACGTGGAACTTGGTACTCCGTTCCCGCACACGTTTGTGGATGGCGCGCGTGGTGTGCAGCTGGCCGAGCTCGGACTGAAGTCGTGGGAGGAGCGCCGCTGGCTCGACGTTCCTGCGATCCACGATGCCGACGTGCTGAAGGCATAGCCGTGGCAGACCTCAGCCGCCTGAGTCTGAACCAGGCCACCGTGCAGAACTGGAGCGTCGCGGAGGCGTGCGAAGGCTGCGCACGGCACGGCATTCCGGGCATCGCGCTTTGGCGGCATAAGATCCTGGAAGCAGGGCTGCAGGCGAGTGTTTGTGCAGTTCGAAACGCAGGCCTGCACGTGACGAGCGTGTGTCGCGGAGGCATGTTCGTAGCGCCTTCTGCGGCGGAACGCGCGGAGCGCATCGAGGACAACCGCCGCGCCGTGGACGAAGCGGTGGAGCTTTGCGCTGATTCGCTCGTCATGGTCGTGGGTGCATCGCCAAAGGTGCCCATCGCCGATGCGCGCGGCATGGTAGCGGACGGTCTTGCCGCGCTGCTGCCGTATGCGCGTGAGCGGAAAGTGCGCATCGGCCTGGAGCCGCTGCACCCCATGTACGCGGGAGACCGGTCCGTGCTGAACACGATTGATCAGGCGCTCGCCATGGCTGCGCCTTACAGCGCAGATGAGGTGGGCCTGATCCTCGATACGTATCACTTCTGGTGGGACCCGTATGTTTTCGATCAGATTGCGCGTGCGGCGGGCCGCATCTTCGGCTTTCATGTGTGTGATTGGCTGGTGCCCACGCCGGACATGCTGCTCGGTCGTGGCGTCATGGGCGACGGAGTGATCGACAACCAGGCTTTCCGCGAGGCGGTGGATGCGGCAGGGTACAGCGGCATGATCGAGGTGGAAGTATTCAATCAAGAACTCTGGAACACACCAGGCGATGAAGTGCTGAAGAAGGTAGTGGAGCGCTTTGTGGCGCTGGTCTAGTGAGAGAACGATGAGAACAAACAACGAGATCACAGCAGCGTCCCTGGTACCCGCGGTCAAGCGAATGTTTGCGTTGGCGTCCGAGAAGACGTTGCGGCTTGCGGCGCGATGGAACGCGGCAGACGGCGCGCCTGTGACTACCGCAGCCGGCAAGTACAGCAGCCGCAGCTGGACGCAGTGGACCCAGGGCTTCGCCTACGGCAACGCGATCCTGTGCTTTGAGCAAACAGGCGATCCAAAGCTGCTCGAAATCGGGCGCGGAAATACCCTGCAGCACATGGCCGAACACGTCACGCACATGGGCGTGCACGACCATGGCTTCAACAACCTTTCCACCTACGGCCAGCTTCGACGACTGATGCTGGAGGGCACGCTCGAACGAAATGAGGGCGAGTTGCAGTTCTACGAACTCGCGCTGAAGACGAGCGGTGCAGTACAGGCCGCGAGGTGGACGAACCTGCCGAACGGCCTTGGCTATATTCACTCGTTCAATGGAGCGCACTCGCTGTTCATCGACACCATGCGCACCGTGCGCATCTGCAGCGTGGCGCACACGCTTGGCCACGCCTTGCTGGGCGAGCAGGACAGCCGTACCAACCTGCTGGATCGTATGCTGATGCACGCCAGGACCTCTGCCCTTTACAGCATCTTCTATGGCAAGGGCCGCGACTCCTACGACACGCCGGAACTGCGCGGGCGCACCGTGCACGAAGCGGTATTCAATGTGGCCAGCGGCGCGTTTCGATGCCCTGCGACTCAGCAAGGCTACAGCCCTTTCACAACGTGGACACGCGGGCTTGCGTGGGCCATGCTGGGCTACGCGGAAGAGCTTGAGTTCCTGCACACCTTGCCGGAGAGCTCGTTCGAAGGCTGTTCCATGACGAAGCAGGAAGCGTTGCAGATGATGGAGGAGACGGCGCGCGCCACCTGCGACTTCTACATGGAGCAGGGCAGCGCGGCCGACGGCATTTGCTACTGGGATACGGGTGCTGCAGAGATGCATCGGCTCGGCGACTGGAAAGATCGACCTGCGGATCCGTACAACGAGTATGAGCCGGTGGACGCATCGGCAAGCGCGATCGGCGCGCAAGGCCTGCTGCGGCTGGGGCGTGTGCTGGGCGATGAGGGTAAGTACTATTTCTCCGCCGGCCTTACCGTGGCGGAACGGCTGCTGCGGGAACCTTATCTTTCGACCGACACGGACCATGAAGGCATCCTGCTGCAAAGCATTTATCACCGGCCCAATGGATGGGACTATGTTCCACCGGGTGCAAAGGTACCCCATGGCGAGTCCAGCATGTGGGGTGATTACCATATGCTGGAGCTTGGTTTATTGGTGAGCCGGTTGGCCGAAAGTCGTTATTACACCTTCTTTTAGGATAAGTGGAGCTTTATCAAACGTGGCTGCTTCAGACAATGCGGGAAGAGTTGCGCTGGTCACCGGCGGCGCGCGCGGTATCGGGCTTGGTATTGCTCGCAGTCTCGTGGCGAAGAGCTATCACGTGGTGCTTACGGGCAGGCGCGATGCGGCAGAGGTCCAGGCGGATGTAGAGCAGTTACTTGGAGAAGTGCTGAACGCGGAGCAGCGCGTGATGTATCTGCGCGCAGACGTTCGCAGCGCTGCCGAGCGGACGGCTATGCTCTCTGCCCTGCATGAGGACTTTGGAAGGCTGGATGTGCTGGTGAATAACGCGGGCATCGCACCGCGCGTGCGGGCTGACATCCTACAGGCCACAGAGGAGAGCTTCGACGAGCTGGTCGGCACCAACCTGAAGGGGCCATACTTCCTGACGCAAGCAGTCGCGCAGTGGATGGTCGAGCAGCAGCAATTGCGGCGTGAGCTGCGGTGCATTATCAACATCAGTTCCGTTTCCGCCACGGTCGCCAGCGTCAACCGGGGGGATTACTGCATCAGCAAGGCCGGTATCGCGATGGCGACGAAGCTATGGGCTGCCAGGCTGACGGAGTACGGCATTGGCGTGTACGAGGTGCGTCCCGGCGTCATCGCCACAGACATGACAGCCGGTGTCAAGGGCAAATATGACGCCCTGATTGAAGGCGATCTGCTCCTGGAGAAGCGCTGGGGAACACCCGAGGATGTGGGCAGGGCAGTGACCATGCTGGCGTCAGGTGATCTGCCGTACGCACCGGGCGCCGTGCTGGTACTGGATGGCGGCATGACCGTGCCCCGGCTTTAGCGCCTATCTCTCGGTCGCTCCGGTAACGGCGCGCAGCATACCGTCACTCTTGCTGATGAGGAAGATGTTTTGCGCATTGTCCATGACCAGACGGATGTCTGCGCGTCCTTTGCCTACGGGCGTTCCGTAACCTGGCATGTACTCCGCGGTGCCGCCGCGAGAGTGGTACGCCGCTGTGACAAGCGGAGCAAAATTGGGGTAGGTCTGAGTCTTACCCTGCGGGTCCGTGTATTCGATCTGCACCGGGTGCATGGTGGCCATGGTCGCTGGGTCTCCGTCGTCAGCCGCGATCATCTCCTGCGGGCTGGCCCACCAGATGCGGCCCGTGGTGATGTCGCCGAACAGAAACTTTCCGCGCAGGGCAGCGATCTTGCCCTGGTAAACGAAGCCGCTGGAGATGGCGTCGCCGCCGCCTTCCTTGTGTGGGTAGAGCAGCACAGGATAGGTCGGTTTCACCAGCTCGGTGCCCGCCTCGTCGTCGATGCGCACAGGAATGCGATCATCGGCAGGCAGCGGTTCCGTCCTGTTGTTTGCCTTTAGATGTTGGTTGCCCTCGCGTTCGGAATATCCGTAGTTTGCGCCCTTGTGGATGATGTCCACGGTCTCCCACGTGGCAAGCCCGATGACGTTTGCGATCAGGTACGGCCGGCGGCCTTTCGGGTCAATGTACCAGGTGAGCCGGTGTGGGTTGCGCAGGCCGTACGCCCAAATTTCGGCGTATGCACCTGGGGTGTTCACGAACGGATTGTCGTCCGGGATGCGGTAGCGGCCATTCGCGCTTACCTTGCTGGTTGCCGTATGGCCGTTTAGGTCGGGGATGATGCGCAGAATCTTGCCCACCATCGTGTCCAGCCGTTGCGGATTGTTCCGAGTGATGGGTTTGAGACTTTCACCAGAGCCACCGTCGCCGCTCGAGAGATACATCACACGCCACTCCGGGTCACCGCGGCGCGCCACGGGATTGAACGCGATGTCGCCAAGCGGATGAATGTGTGACAGGTACGGGATACGCAGCAGCTCCCGTGCGGTGCCCTGGAACTTGGTGTCGGCGGTGTTGGTGTCGGTCCACTCGATCAGCACGCATTCGCGTGTGATGGGTCCGGAGGTGCGCACGGCAGCGGTGGTCTCATAACCCGCCACATCCATGCCTGGAAAGCTCTTGTTGTCGGGAACGGCGGACGCGCTCACCGTCGGGTCTTCCATGTGGATGGTGTAGAACTTGCCGTTGCGCCGATAGTCCGGATCGAACTGCAGGGTGATCAGCCCGCTCTGGTAACCAGTTGCAAAGTTCAGCCGATGAAACAGGCCGCTGCGCCCAT
>CAXTBQ010000005.1:18438-60973 GCA_964242065.1 uncultured Terriglobus sp.
CAGGTAAGGGGTCAGCTGCTTGGTTTGTTTATTGAGGATGTACAGCGGGCCGTTCAGATCGCTGAGAAACACGCGGCCGCGATCCGGACCGGGTTCTTCCCGCAAGAAGTTCACGCGGGAAAACTCACCCTGCTGTTGCGTCGTCGGGTCCAGCTTTTCAGTGGAAGGCAGCGTCAGGTAATCACGGACTTGCAGGGTGAGCATGGCGCCGGGCTGTTGCGCTTGCGCCATCTGCGCCACGCAGAGGACCATTGCCGCCATGCCAAGGTGCAACTTCTTGATCGTCACAAATGCTCCGGGTTTCCTGTTTCCAGGATGCGTGGAAACCGGGATTCTTCTGAATGCGAAATGCTAACAACCGGTTCAGTCATGGGTCAAAAACGGTCCGAGAGCGGTGCCGGCGGCGCGATGAGTGCGGTCACCTCCAAGGCAAGCGAAACCTAAGGGATAGGGTCATCAACGATGGATGAACCGCCTTTACGTACTTGACAGCCGCTTTAGCTGGCTCGTAGCTTTTCGACGCACTCCCATCCGGTGTTTTGTTGTGCTGAGCGTTGCCCGCTCGAGGAGCTCATGCAAGTTAACCATCGCTTACACCCTTCCTTTGCGCGGCGCGCGCTGCTCTCACGCATAGGAATGTTGCCGCTGTTTCTGCCACCGCTTGCTGCATCCGCGGTGCTGCTCTCAGCGCCGCTGCATGGCCAGGCCGCAGGCACCGCCAGTATGCAGGGAACGGTGAGAGACGCCAGCGGTGCGGTGGTACCGAACGCAACGGTTGTGTTTACCAGCAATGAGACAGGCACACGCCGCGAGGTGAAGTCTGCAGGTTCTGGCGATTTCTCCGTGCCAAACGTGCCGGTGGGAGCCTACACGCTCAGCGTAACCGCGACCGGCTTCTCCGGCTTCAAGCAGAACGGCACGCTGGAGGTGGGCAGCAACGCGACGGTCGACGTTGCGCTAAGCGTCGGTAGTGAATCGCAGGTGGTGGAAGTGAGCGCGGGTGCGGTCACGCTGGAAACGCAGACCGTCAATTACAAGCAGGTGGTAGACCAGGAACGCATCAACGAACTGCCGCTAAACGGCCGGCAGGCAACACAGTTGGTGCTGGTAACTGGTGGCGCTGTCACTGCACCCGGCAATGACATGGTGGGCTCGAAGAACTATGCCAGTTCCACCGTGATCGCAGTGGCCGGAGGTCAGGGTAATTACAACAATTACGTGCTGGACGGCGGGTACCACACCGACAACTTCACCAACGTGAACCTGCCGTTTCCCTTCCCGGATGCGCTGCGGGAGTTCTCGGTGGAGTCGAACTCGCTGCCTGCCCGCAACGGCCTGCATCCGGGCGCGCTGGTGAATGCTGTGACGGTGTCCGGGTCGAATAATTGGCATGGTTCGGTGTTTGACTTCATCCGCAACAACGTCATCAACGCGACAAACTTCTTCTCTGTGAATCCGCAGACGGGCGCACCCGTGCGTGACACGCTCAAGCGGAACCAGTTTGGCGGCACGTTCGGCGGGCACCTGGTCAGGGATAAGTTGTTCTTCTTTGGCGGATATCAGGGCACGCGGAATCGCCAGGTGAGCAATGCAACCAACTATTGCCTGCCCACACCGGCAGAGCTTGCCGGGGACTTCAGCCAGATGGGCGGAGCGTGCAGCAAGAACGCAGCGGACGGAAGCAACCTGGCGAATCCATCGTTGCCCAGCACGGACCCGCGTTACCGCATCAACACCACGCCAGGAGCTACCGGGTACCGCAGAGTCGATCCGTCCACGTACTCCGCGCAGTCTCTCGCGTTCGTCAAGTACCTGCCGCTCGCGCAGGCAGATCCGTACGGTCTGGTGAGCGTAGCTTTGCCGGCGAACAACATTGAAGACCAGTACATCGGCCGCGTCGACTGGAACATCTCGCAGCGCAATACCTTGTACACCCGCTATTACCTGACCAATTACAAGGCACCTTCGTATTACTCGCCCACAAACATCCTGCTTACGACGACCGCCGGTAACGATGAGCGTGTGCAAACAGCGACGGTTGGAGACGTCTTCAACATCACCCCAAACATGGTGAACACGGCGCATGCCACGTGGGCACGCCGCCGCGACAATCGTGGTCCCACCGCGGGCGGCATCAACGCACAAACGCTCGGCGTGAACGTGTACACATATGTGCCGGTGGACTTCCGGCTAAGCGTGACCAGCGGGCCTTCCGCAGGCTGCGGAACCTGCTCGCCCGGCTTTTTCAACAGCAACAGCGAAGACTTTTCGGACGATATCGACTACCAGCACGGCAAACACGCCTTCGCATTTGGCGCGGAGTACATCCGAGCCGCGGACAACACCGGCGCGGGATATCTGCAGAATGGCCAATACAGCTTCAACGGCCAGCTCTCCGGTGTCAACAACAAGAACGTGGGTGAGGGCATGATCGACTTCCTCACGGGCCGCATGCAGAACTTCGGCCAGAGCCGGGCGCAGCAAACGACATTCCGCGAAAACATCTTCTCCTTCTATGGGCAGGACACGTGGCGCGCCACCGACAAGATGACGGTGACGTACGGCTTGCGGTATGAACCCATGATCTATCAGACAGACAAGTTCGGGCGTGGCAGTACCTTTGATCAGGCAGCGTTCAATAGCAACACGCACTCCACCATTTACCCGAACGCACCCGCCGGTACGCTTTATCCGGGGGATCCCGGCGTTTCAAAGAAGCTGACGAACAATCGTCTCAACAACATATCTCCGCGGGTGGGCATTGCTCTCAATCCAAGCTCCACCACGGTGTTTCGTGCGGGTGGCGCCATCATGTATGACAGCCCGGCGCTGTTCCTGAATCAGCGTCAAATCACAAACGCACCATTTACGAACGAGATTGGCATCACCGGTAATCTTTCCTTCGCCAATCCTTACCAAAACTATCCGGGCGGCAGTCCGTTTCCGGGAGTGTTTCCGCCAAACGCGACCGCTGTGTTTCCGACACAGGGTGCGTACGTCATCATGAAGCGCGATGCCCGCACCCCCGTGATCTATCAGTGGACGGCGAGCCTTCAGCAGGACCTGGGCCGCGGTTGGACCTTCTCGGCGAACTACCTGGGAAACCGCAACTCCCACCAGTACATCGGTACGTATCCTAATCGCGCGGTCTATATCCCGGGTGTCTCCACGGGCGTTGCTGGCTCCTGCGGTGCGCTGCCAGGGTCGAACCTGCCTGCTGCCGGCTCCGCGTGTTCCACCACCGCCTCCGCCAATGCCAACGCACGCACGCCGCTGTCGCTGGTCAATCCGGCACAAGGTATTTACTATACTCCCACGCTGACGGTGATAGACGATCACGGCTATTCGGATTACCACGGAGGCATTTTCACCATCCAGCACCGACGTGGTAACTTCAACTTCCTGGGCAACTACACTTGGTCCAAGTGTCTGGATTTGGCAGATAACCAAGGCGACATCGCCGGTTCACTGCTTCAGGACAGCGGTAATCCTCGCGGGGATTACGGTGCGTGCGGCTTTGATGTACGACACATTGCAAACGTCACCTTCGTCGCCGAAAGCAAGTTCAACAGCTTGCATGGCATTACGGGCGCGCTCGCAAATGGGTGGCAGCTTGCGCCGTTTGTGCGTCTGACCAGCGGCACTCCGATCAACGTCGTCACAGGATCAGACGTTTCGCTCACAGCGCAGGTACAGGACCGGCCGAACCTGGTGCCAAATGTCTCTCTTCGCACGGGAGCGAAGGTGACGAGCCTTGCCAGCAATGGCAATCGCTTCTACTTCAACAAAGCCGCGTTTACGCCCGCTGCGACCGGTACGTTCGGTAACCTGACCCGCAATTTTCTGCGTGGCCCGTCGTACTACAACGTCGACGTTTCGATCAGCCGGAACTTTCATGTGTACGAGAGTTTGAGGTTTCAGCTTCGACTGGAAAGCTTCAACGTGCTGAACCATCCAAACTTCACGGGCTTTACAGCTTCCAACCCGAACAGCTCCACCTTTGGATACGCAAATAGCGCGGCGGATCCGCGCATATTCCAGGCTGCGGGGCGCTTCACCTTCTAAAGAAATCCCATTCTTCGCCGGGTGCGTTCCTGACTGAGCTTCGTTAGACTTGCGGAGAACAGCATGTCGCAGATTACCCTTCAGCACACCGCAAGCGGAGCCGTTTTATCAGTAATGCGGCAGGAACTTGCGGCTGTTCGGAAACAAATGGCTAAGCTAACCGTGGACTTCAGCGGTATACGTGCGGACCTGAAGATTTTCGAGGATCGATACTTCCGCGAGGTTGGCGCGCTGTATGCCGAGCTCGACCGCCTGAACGCGGAGATCGCTCAGCGCGAGGTCGATCTTTACGGCTCTGACGCGGCACGGGAACGAGCGCGCGCGGCATGGAGCCAGGCAGAAGCGAGTCGCGCAGCTGCCGAAGGTGAGGCTGCGCCGGAGATTGACTTTGATCCGCCGGCAAGTCTTAAAACGCTTTTCCGTGAAGTCGCCCGGCGCATCCATCCTGACTTTGCTCGAAGCCAGGAGGAGTCTGGGTACCTGACCCTGCTGATGACGCGGGCGAACCACGCATATCGCACAGGCGACACGCACACGCTGCAACAGATGCTGGATGACCACCGCGAGCTTGCTCAGTGCGATTTACAGGAAGAGGAACGTGCATTCGAGATTGCACGGCTTCAGCGACAGATTCGCCATGCGCGACGCGACCTTGCAGCTCTGGAAGCGGAGCGGCATACCGTGCTCGCGAGCGACATCGCGCTTCTGCATGCTGATGCACAGGCTGCTTCCGGCGAAGGACGAGACTTCCTGGCTGACATGGCTGCCAGCCTGCGCGAGCAGGTCGAAGCGGCGCGGGCGCGGTTTGCTTTGGTAGATAAGCAGGTGGCCGCGCATGGGCGGTAGCGGCCTGCAACATGTGCGCACTGGCACGGCACTTGTTGCGGGTTCCAGGCGCGCGCAACTGGTTGCTCGCGGCAGGCGGGAGCTAGCCGTTGCGCCGCACGACGCCCATTACCGCCAGGCGTTAGAAGCCTACTCCTCAGGACGCCTGGCCGAGGCCGCAACCGCATTCCGCGCTGCTGCTGAGGACGGGCATGCAGAGTCGCAGTACATGCTCAGCATCATGCTGGAGGACGGCGAGGGTATTCCGCCGGACACGCACGAGTCTGCTCTATGGGAGCGCCGTGCGGCCGAACAGGGGCATAGCTATGCGCAGGCGAACGTCAGCTATCGCTTCTACGTGGAAGGCGACTTTGTTCCATCGCTGGAGTGGTGCGTGCGCGCCGCCGATTCGGGCCTGGCCTGGGCGCAGTACAACGCGGGCCTCATGCTGCGAAAAGGTGAAGGTACTCCACGCGACGACGCGGCGGCTGCTCAGTATTACCGCAAGGCTGCCGAGCAGGACCACTCGGAGGCGCAGGCGAAGCTGGCCGAGCTTTATGCACTTGGGCGCGGCGTTTCACAGAGCCATAGAGAGGCCGCTAGCTGGTACCGCCGTGCCGCAGAAGCCGGGAACGCTGAGGCACAATACCAGTTGGGCTTGCTGTTTGCCCTGGGGCAGGGAGTCGAGCACGATTACGTGCGATCGCGCTTCTGGATGCGCGCAGCGGCGCAGCAGGGACATCCACAAGCCAGGGATGAGTGGAAGGCCCGCGAGTACCGCGACGCCTGAGCTCCACTACTCGCACACTTCCGCTACGGCGTTGCAGCCGTGCTGACACAGCGCAGATTCGCCAGCGCTCCCGGTGCCAGCACATCCGAACCCGGTCCTGACAGCTCGTAACGCACCACGAGAGGAGTGCCATCCGGCGCCTTCACCGGTGTGTTTGCCACTTCCAGCGGAAAGCCGAGTTCGTAGCCTGCTGGGTTCTTCTGCACACGAGCCTTGTTGAATAACTCAAACACCGCCCATGTCCCAGTGAAGTTCAGCGGCAGGCTGTTGGCCGTGAGAGCGGCTTCCTTGGCTGAAGCGGCAGACCACGTAAAGTGCTTGCCGCCCTCCAGGTTGGTCAACGATTGAGCGTCAACCTTGAGCGAAGTGCTCTGGATGCCGCTGGCAGGTATGTTGCGCAGATCAAACCCCAGGGTAGGTGCTGTGGCACCGGCGGAAAACATGTCCTGTGAGAGCAGGGCGGCGCGCGAAAAGAACCGGGCGAATTCCGGCGTGACGTGCGTGGTCGCAGCCGGTGCCGGCATATAGTCCGCACCCTGCTGCACCAGCAGCGCCTTCAGGCTGGTGTTGTAGAACTGCCACAGAGTTCCAGTGCCCGGCTGCAGCAGTGCTGTCAATTCGGCGGGGCTGGCCTGCACGGCCGATTTCGGGTTGAACGGGAACTTGGCAAACACTGCGCTGTACGCCGAGCAGAAGCCTTTTGCACCGGCGTTGAGCTGCGCCGGGCCAAGCCCTCGTACCAGTGCCTCAACGTGCGTGATGGGTGCCTGCAACAACTCCAGCGTAACCCGGTCGATGCCACCCTGCGCATCCACATGGAACGCCTGTGACGCCTGCTGCGCTGAAAGCTGCGCCGCGGATGCAGCCGTGTTGACGGGCGTAGCCGCTGCAGGATCGTTCGGGTTGGGGCTCTGTGACGCCTGCTTCACGGCACCGTTCAAACCAAGCAGCGCGTCTACGTAGCTCTTGTTTGATGTGCCGATGTATACCTCTTCCGGTCCGCCCGGCACCAAGGACTGCGGTGCCTGGAAGGCCGATGCAATCTGCGGGTTCGGCACGTTGGTGTTCTTGGAGGCGGTGTAAACCAGTGCAAGCAGGGGAGAGCTGTTGCTGGAAAGCGCACCCAGTTTGTCTGCTGCGTCTGAGAGGCTGGTATATCGCACCACCGTGGCATCTTTCAGAAACGCGCGCCACTGCGCGATGTAGTCGCTGGTGTAGCGCGCGGCGAGCTGGCCTTTGACGGAGCCGGCGTCGATAGAAGGAGGGGCCTGATCTCCCAAAACCCAGGCTTCGCCGCTAAAGTAACGCTCGGGATGCTCCAGGGCATCGTGCACAAAGGTGTAACCGGGCTGCGTGAAAGCTGCGTCGATGGTGTGCGGCTCCACAACGGTGGTCGCGGAACCAGGATGTTGCGGATTGAACTGGATGGATGGGCCAGCCTTTGCCGCCGCGGTGAGCACGCTCTGGTACATGCGCTCGAACCCGCCAAACGCAGAGAGATACGTGCGAGCGCGTGTGACCGACTGCCCGGCAGGAACGATGCTGAACGGATTGCCGCTGGGCAGGACCGTGGCGTAGTACGCAAATTGCCGCTCCGCCAGCGCGCCCTGCTCCGGCGTGCTCAGCGCTCCCGTTTCCGAGAGATGCTGCATCAGTACCGGCGGCAGAAAGTCGCGCGTGCTCTTGTCTGGGTTCGTGGTCGTAATCAGGTAGGCACGCAGCGCTGCGTAGATGCTGTTGTAATCACTTCCCGCGGGTGGATTTGTGCCGGGTGTGGCAGGCAGCGCGGCAAGCACCGTGGTGATGTGGCTTTGTGTCCGATTGAGCAGCAGCCGGCGAAAGTTGTTGAAGTAGGCGTTGCGGGCCGGCAGCAGCAGGCTGTCGCCGCGGTACAAGCCCCAGCGGTACGAGAGTGGTGCGCCGTCCACGCTGTACTGCCCCAGCCGCACCACGTCCTCGCGAAGCCCATCGAGCGTGGTGAGTTGATCGTCGGAAAGTGCCCCTGAGGTGGAGGAACTGTTCAGCCTCTCTGAAGCGGAGAGGATGCGCTGCTGCAGAGAGCTGTTTGCGAAGTAGGACGTCGTAAGCGCAATGAGATAGAGAGCGCACACGAGTGCGATGCTGCCGTAGAGTAGCCGGCGAAACAGCTTGCCGTGACCTGTCTGCGCCGTGCCACGCAGCGCGGTGCTGTCGCCCAGGACACGTTGCGAGAAGAAGTGCGGCAAGAACGCCCACTGCGCGATCTTTTCGCCAAAGGCGGTGGGTGCGGCCTGCTGTACGGGCGCATTCGGTTGATGCACGGAGAACACCCCGGTCGCGTCAGAAGCGAGCTTTTGCGAGGTGGATATGGGTACGGGTGCTGCTGCAAGCTGCTGCTGTACCACTGCCCTGACGCCGGCAAAAAAGTAGCCGCGCAGGTAGGGATTGCTCTCCAACTGGCTGGGCCGCACCAGCTCGACCAGGTAAGTGCTCAGCAGGTTGCGAAAGCGCCGCAGCTCGCGCGGAAACTCGTACGCAGGACCGCCGCGTTGCGGATCCGTCTCGCGGTAGAGAACTTCAAGCCTGGCTTCGCTCAGCGCAAACAGGAGCTGATCGTATGAGGCGGTCGCTGCTGCTAGTGCATGTTCCGCCTGCGTCGCGCCGCCCCTGGCGATCAGGTCTGGTGTTGCACCGAGTAGAACGGAGCCTTCCTCCATTGTGAGATTGCGAACGAACTCGGCGAAGCCTGGCACTCGATCCAGCTTGGTGAGCAGAACGTAGGTAGGAACCGGAGCGCCAAGCCTGCGGGAGAGCTCTCGCAGCCGCACTGCCTGCGTTCCTGCTGCTGCTTGCATGGATTCAGAAGTTTGCTGCCCCATAAACTGTTCGCAACTGACGCATACGACTGCCGCGCGGAACGGCGCTCCCTTGAAGGCCGCGGTGACTGCACCGGGACGCGTTCGCTCAATCAGCCGGTTCCACAGCCCGGACGTTTGCCGCACCGCATCGCCTGCCTCAACCAGCGCCGCTTCGCGGCAGTACCAGATGTTGGCCACTGGGGTCGCGACTACATCGCGGTCCTGGTAAACCTGGCCCGCGAGGAGTTCCGCTTCCATGCCGGACTTGAGGACAACCGTAGTCTTCGCGCTGTTTGCATCGCCGAGAATGTAGAGCAGCGGGATGTCGTTCAGCCGCTTCGCGCTGCTGCGGGACGAGGCTGCCAGCTTGCGGTTTGCCTCCGTGAGCAGAGCGTCCAACGCGCCGGTGTCTACGGCAGATCCGTCTTTGTTCTTGCCCGCGCTGGCGGCGCGCTTTCTTGCGAGCAGAATGAGGACCAGGGCTCCTGCAATGCCAAGCAGCAGCACCAGCATCCGCAGAACCACCAGCAGAACACCGTGCAGCGCAGCGATGGAGCCGAGCGCGACGGAGAGGATAATGCCGAGCAGCAGGGAAAGAACGGCGCAGACGTACAGGATCATCGGGTCCTCTATCGAACCTCAGCGGCAGTGTTAACCAGCGTCGTGACACCGTTGGAAAGCGAGTATTGATACGCGGCGAACGCGCCCAGCACCGCAACCAGCAGTACGATGGCACAGACCAGCAGCGCAAGGCTTAGGCCGTCTTTGCCGGCGCGCTGCGCAGGCGACGCGACGTCCGGCATGGCGAAGAGGGGACGTTTGCCGCGCACGCGCAGAATTTTGTCACGGCAGAGCTGGATGATCTGCCGCAACTCGCCTGTGTTGCCGAACGCATATCGTCCTTTGTAACCAAGCTCCAGGCAGATGCAGTGAATCTCCAGGACATCTGCCAACTCCGGCGAATCCTGCTGCTGCAGCAATCCCCGCAGATTCGTGAAGACGGTTTCTCCCGCCACGTGTCCGCCGAAGAGTTCCTCCTGCAACGGCCCTCGCGCCCAGTCGGCCACTACGCTGGTGCCCAGGTTGAGAACCGTTTCGTCCAAAAAGCCGACCGTTACCAGCACCGCCATTTGGATGTACTGGCTGTTGTATCCCAACGTGCGTGCGTCGCTCATCGCGGTCTGCAGCAATTGGCGAAACTGCGTGCGGAAGCTCTCGCTGTTCTGCACGGCCTGCCGCTGAGAGCGAACGCGCAGCACGGCCGTGATCACTTCCTGAAAGCAGGAGGCGAGATTTGCCGTTTTGTTTGCAGAGGAATCGCTCATTCACTTTGCTCCACGATGATGTTCAGGTCGAAGTCGGCATCGCGCACCTCGCCCGGGATGTACACACCCACGCGGCGCGTCTGCTGGATGTGTTCCCAGCAGGGCCCGGTCAGTTCCAGCGAAAAGTACTGCTTGTCCGCCTCGGCACGGATAGCTGACGGCGGCACGGGCAAGTGGTTTAGGGTAAGCCCCGGCAGAGCGCGTCGCACCAGCTCCGGTACAAAGCGAGCAGAGCAGACCTTGATCAGGCGCTGCGCCATGCGAATAAGGTCGGCTTCGCCTAGAGAAGCACGCAAACCGAACACCCACCGGGAACGCCGCAGGCAGCGTTCGTCCGCTACGTCTGCTTCAAAGAAGTACGGCTCAGACGGTACAAAGTTGAGCACAACATAATTCGTCGGCAACACAATGTCCATGTGCCGACGGATGTGCTTGTCCAGTGCGTAGAAGGCGTCACCCGGGTTCAGGTGGTCGTACTGTGGCAGATCCATCACGTTGGATTGCGCGGCAAACGTACACAGCGAGCCCGCCAGCCTTGAAAGCTCAATGAAGACCTGCTCCGGCCGCGTCTGCTGCGTTTTCGACAGGTGCTGCAACACGGGCGCGGCTGTGGAAAGCGCGTGGAGGAACCAGTAGCTTGCTACGTCCAGCGCCGAGGTTCCGGCTTCAAAGCGAGTCCGCTTGTGTGCTGTTGCCGTAAGCGTACTGACCTTCTCTCCGATGCTCTCCAGCAGTCGTTTGAGTAGCAGCATAAGCGCGTTACTGGCGCCGATCTGCAAACAGGGTGGGATGAAATCCGGATCGTAAAAATACTGACCGCGCCCATCCCGCACAACGCGCGCCATGGGAAGCGTGATGACATCCTCCGTGATTTCGGCCGCGGTAATCACAGTGAAGTTCTTGCTGCCAAATGCAACATCGCGCGTGTCCATGCCGTTGGTCTCGTCGGCAACGCCTTGCATGAGCATGCGGTAGCGAAAGCTGGAAGCGTCTTCTTCTTCCGCCAGAACCTGGCCGGAGGGGGATCGCCGGGGAATCGCAAGGTAGAGCAGGAGGGACGCATCCATGGGCGAGAAAACATCGCCCAAAGCGCGGAGGGGTGGCGTCTGGTCTGAAGCTGGAAAGTCAAACACAAGCCCGTCGGGCAAAATACCGGTCGCTCGGAGAATGGAAACATTGCCGTTGCGGACGGCTTCCCTGTCGAGTTCCAGGTACGAGAGACCCCACGGCTCGTTCCAGAGGTTCGACACAAGGAACGAAAGCGTGTCTTCCTGGTGCCTGGTCTGGGTCTGGAAGTGCAGGGGACTGAGGTACATTCCCTCGGACCAGACCACATGGGAAAGCAATTTCATGCGTTCATCCGTGGGGTTGACGTGACGATTGGAGACACAGGGAGCTACAGCAACGAATCCTAGCGCATCGCGAGCGACCGGTCCATGCGGAAGATGGAATGCTGCCGCGTCCGCCGCGCTTGACGGCTAACGCCGCTACCCTGAAGGTGGCCAAGCGGCTTTACACTGCAAGCAGTTCCACGGAGGCTTTGTCACGTGCCGACACCATCGAACCAGCCCGAACCCAATCTGCCGAAAAGCAATACCCCGCAGGCAGGTGGAGGCATGGAAGGGGAGTTCACACAGCTGTTCCGAACAGGGGTCCCGCAAGAGCAAGCTTCTGGACCGCCCGCCGCGGAGACCTCTGCTGTGGAAGATGAGTTTGCCCGGCTTTTCGGAACCGCGCCCCAAGCGAATGCACCAGCGGCGGCACCGCCAGAGCCACCAGCACCCTCGTTCGCGACGCAAGCTCCAGCATTACCTCCGGAGCCACCGTCGCCTGCTTTCAGTCAGGTCTTCGATGCGGCACCCTTCCGGCCGGTGGATCCGGAGCCCGGGCGGCGTCATGCTGACGAAGCCACATTGATCTTTGAGGCGCTGCCGCCACAGCCGCCTGCCCGGTCTCCACAAAGCCTGTTCGTTCCTGCGCAAGCTGAGCCCCGGCCGAGGCCGGCAGCCGCAGCCGCCGCGCCGGCAGCAAGTGAATTCACACAGATCTTCTCGCCCATCGCCCCGCCCACGGCTCCCCCGCCATCTGCGTCCGTCGGACCAGCCGCTTCCGCAGCGCCTTCAAGCGAGTTCACACAATTCTTTAGCGCCATTTCCGCGCGCAACAACGCGGGTGCTGCTCTTG
The DNA here is from genome assembly GCA_964242065.1 of uncultured Terriglobus sp. GTDB lineage: Bacteria > Acidobacteriota > Terriglobia > Terriglobales > Acidobacteriaceae > Terriglobus. The sequence goes on from CAXTBQ010000005.1 coordinate 30,465, forward strand.
GATCGTCGCCCCTTGCGCGTCCAGTTGCGCCTCTCATGCCAGCACCCGCTATACCTCAGCGACAGAGCGAAGAAGGCTTTCCGCAGGCTTTTCAACCCGCGGCCCAGCCGCCGGCAGTTCAGAGCGTAGTCGCTCAGCCGGCCGCGATGCCACGAGCGGTGGAACCGGTAGTCAATTCCCCGGGTGCATGGCCCGCATTCGGTCCGCCGGCTCAAGCGGCGGGCAGCTTTACGGATGTTTTCGCAGCGCAACGACAGCCTGCACCCATGCCTGCGCCGATTGCACCAGGGCGTCCCGCACCAGCGGACGACGGCGGTTTTACACAGTTGTTCCAGGGGGGCAGTCCTGCGTCGGCACAAGGATCGCAGCCGTTCCAGGCTTCGCCTTTCTCTGCTTTCCATGCGCCCTCCAGCCCGGCTCCTGCCGCGCCGGCTTGGCCGTCGCAGCCGGCAGCTCAGCCCTCGGCTACTGGTGGAGACTTCACACGCCTGATGCAGTCGCTGGGTTCTGCGGGGAGCAGCTCAGGGGCTGCTTTTGCCCCGCCCGCGAACGATGGGTTCTTCGCACCGCCCGGTGGATCGGTGGGCGCTCCGCAGGAGAGTGAGTTCACTCGCGTACAGCGCGCGTCTCAGCGGCGCGATGCCGGAGCAGCACCCTCAGCGCCACCCTCCGCAATGCCCTCCGCAGCCGGCAGTCCCGGCGTTGCCATGGGCTCTCCGAAGCAGGACAAACCGGCAGAGGAGGCACCGGCCAAGAAGTCCAAAGGACTCATCATCCTGTTAATCGCCATGAACGTCCTGCTGCTGCTAGTCATCGTCGCAATCGCAGTTATCGTTCTGAGGCGGAAGTAGTTACGAAGCCGAGGGCAGCAGGATGATGAGTTCCATTTGCGGGTTCACGATCTCGTTCGGCGCGTAGACAGCAAAGTTGCGCGCGCGGACCAGCGCTTCCCAGCCGTCACCATTCTGCTCCAGGCTGAAGTACTGGTAATGCAACTTGACCGGAATGGCGCGCGGCGGCACGGGTACGTGCATCATGCGGATACCTGGCAGCGCCTGTCGAATGTAGTTCTCGATGTGCGTGGCAGAAGCGACCTTGGCCAGGCGCGGAAAGCTCTGCATGAGTTCCTGCTCCTTGAGGTCGGAAGCTACCGCAAGGTACATGCGGGAGTTCTGGAAGTACTGATCCTTGTCGATTGCCGTGGCGTAAATCGAAGGTCGAACGGCCTTGAGCGGCAACGCGATAAAGTTGCTTGGCACCACTGTTTCCAACAGTTCACGCAGCAATGCATCCAGCAAGCCAAACACCTGACCCGGTTGCTCGTGGTCATAACGTGGAAGGTCGCGTATGTCATACCGCGAGGAAAAGGTCATCAGGCTGCCGGCCAGCCGCAGCATGGTTCGGAAGAGCATTTCCGGATGCACGCGCTCTGCGTCCAGCATGTGGCGGAATCCGGGTACTTCCGTGTTCATGGTGTAAAGCAGCCAGAAGTTCGCCACGTCTGCCGCGCTGAAATCTGCCAGCGAATCGTTGCGTTGCCGCCTCGCCCCTGCAAGCTGGCTGGACCGCGCCACCAACACTTCCACAAGGCCCTTCGCGATGCCAGTGAGAACGGGACTGGCATGGATGTCGAGAACCGGCGGCACGTACTTGGGATCGGGCCGGTAGAGTCCGCCTTCCGTCTTTTCGATGGCGATCAAAGGCAGCAACACAGCACCGGAAGTGCTCTCGCCTTCAGCAAGAATTTGCAGGTTCTTGCGCGCAAGAGCGACAGGCCGCTCCATGAGCGTGCTGGTGTTTTCATCGCGGATCATGCGCTGCTCAGAGGAGTAGCGCGCGCTGATCCCGTCCTTTGACATGCTGATGTTGATCCCCGCGGCACGGCGCTCAGGAATGGCCAGATAGAACAGGCACCGTTCCCGGCCGTCCCCAAAGCATTCATCTATCGCCTTCGCCGCCGGTGCCTGGTCCGCCTCGGGTATGTTAAAGGGCAGGTTGTCAGGGAACACGCCACTTGCGGCTGTGATCGCCAGTGCGCCTTCCGCAAGGGCCACGCTATCGACCTGCAAGCTCGCGAAGCCCCACCCTTTCAACTGGATGGCACCCACCTGGAAGCGAAGCAGGTCTTCGAAATAGCGGTCCTGGGATTGAAGGTGTTGCGGCGAAAGAAAGACGCCCTTCGACCAAACGACGGGAAGCAGCTTCGGCATGGTGTCCTGGTTTCCTGTGACTGCGAGCAGCATAAATGAGCAGGCAATGCTTTTCCTGCGCTGTGAAGATTGAATGCTTGACACGGCTAAAGGGCCAACCCATAATCTCGGGGAGCAATTTTCTCGGGATTGTGTTCAGCCCAAATCTTTCTGGCCTCTTGTGTGCCGGACCCGTATGCGGCAGCAATTCGTCCCTGCTCTTGGTCTCGTTCCTGGTCTCTTAGGCTGCGCGGAGATGAGCTTTGCCGCGTTCCCGTTCTATCGCTACTCAACGTTTCTCGAGAGGCATCATGGCAAAAGAAAGTACACAGCATAAGCTGGACCGCGTCCGTTCGCCGCGCGTCCAGATCACATACGACGTCGAAGTGGGCGATGCCATTGAGACCAAGGAACTGCCATTTGTCATGGGCGTTCTGGGAGATCTGACCGGTCAGCCGGAGAAGCCGTTGGCTGCCCTGAAGGATCGTAAGTTCGTTGAGATCAACCCGGACAACTTCGATACCGTGCTCAAGGGCATGAATCCCCATCTCGCCTACTCGGTGGCAAACAAGCTGAGCGACGACCCAAACGCCGGCCAGCTCAAGGTCGATCTCAAGTTCGAGTCGCTGGACGACTTTTCTCCGGAGAACGTTGCCAAGCAGGTGGGGCCACTCAAGGAGTTGCTCGATCTGCGCACCCGCCTCTCCGACCTTCGCGGCAGTTTGCAGGGGAATGACAAGCTCGACGAGATGTTGTTTGAAGCAGTGACCAACACGGAGATGCGCGACAAATTGCGCGCTGAACTTAACCAGGATGGGAGCAAGTAAATGGCTACCGCAAACACCCCTGCCTCGGCAGCTGCAACCACGGAAGAGCTCAGTACAGAGTCGTCTCTTCTTGACTCCATCGTCGCGGAAGGCCGCTTCAGCAAGGATTCTGCGTCCCAGGAGCGCGGCAAAGACCTGATCAAGCAGTTTGTGTCTGAAGTTCTTGAAGGCCATGTCACGGTCACGCGTGACACCGAGGCAGCTATCCAGGCGCGCATTGCTCAGATCGATCGGATGATCTCGCTCCAGCTGAACGAGGTGCTGCACCATCCGTCATTCCAGAAGCTGGAAGGCACGTGGCGCGGACTGAAGTACCTGTTGGATCAGAGCGAAACCAACGACATGCTCAAGATCAAGGTGTTGAACGTCAACAAGAAGGATCTGCTGAAGGACCTGCAGCGGGCGTCCGAGTTCGACCAGAGCGCCCTGTTTAAGAAGGTTTACGAGGAAGAGTTCGGCGTGTTTGGCGGCGCTCCGTTTGCCGCCATGATCGGCGACTACGAATTCGGTCGCGGACCGGAAGACATTGAACTGTTGGAGCGCGTCTCGCAGGTGGCTTCTGCCGCGCACGCACCGTTCCTGTCGGCTGCGTCACCGGAACTGCTGAACCTGAGCAGCTTTACGCAACTGGGTTCGCCGCGCGACATCGGCAAGATCTTCGATTCCACTGAGTATGCCAAGTGGAAGTCGTTCCGGCAGTCGGAGGATTCGCGCTATGTCGCGCTGACGCTCCCGCACGTGCTCACGCGCCTGCCTTATGGCAAGGAGAACAAGCCGGTCGAAGCCTTTGACTACGAGGAAGACGTGGATGGTTCCGACCACTCCAAGTACCTGTGGAGCAACGCAGCCTATGCTCTGGGTGCGCGTCTGACCGATGCCTACGCCAAGTTCGGCTGGTGCGCTGCCATTCGCGGCGTGGAAGGTGGCGGAATGGTGGCAGGTCTGCCGACGCACAACTTCAAGACGGACGAGGGAGATGTCGCCCTGAAGTGTCCAACCGAAGTGGAGATCACCGACCGGCGCGAAAAGGAACTCGCCGACCAGGGCCTGGTTCCGCTTGTTCACTGCAAGGGAACGGACTACGCAGCGTTCTTCAGTGTGCAGTCCGGCAACAAGCCAAAGCTGTATGACAAGGACGCGGCCAATGCGAATGCGCGGCTCTCGGCGCAGCTGCCCTATATCCTCGCCATGTCGCGGTTTGCACATTACCTGAAAGCGATGATGCGCGACAAAGTCGGCAGCTTCATGACGCAGACGGAATGCCAGCAGTTCCTGAATCGCTGGATTGCGCAGTACGTGCTGGCGGATGACAATGCATCGCAGCAGGCCAAGGCACGGCTGCCGTTGCGCGAAGCCAGCATCCAGGTCACCGAGGTTCCGGGCAAGCCCGGCGCATATCGCGCCGTCGCTTTCCTGAAACCACATTTTCAGCTCGACGAATTGACGATTTCACTCCGTCTTGTCGCCGACCTGCCAGAGTCGGCACGCAAGTAGCCGCGTGTCTCAGCAGTACATCTCAAACGAACGTTAGGAGAAGTCATGGCTGTCGATTACTTTCTCAAGCTGGACACAGTGCCAGGTGAGTCTGTAGCTCAAAATCACTCCGCTGAAATCCAGGTGTCGAGCTGGAGCTGGGGCGGCTCACAAACCAGTACCGTCAGCGCAACCACGGGTTCCGGCGCAGGCAAGGTCAGCCTGAGCGATCTGAACCTCACCATCGAGTTCGACAAGTCGAGCCCAAAGCTGCAGCAGGGCTTGACCAAGGGCACGCACTACAAGACGGCCACCCTGGCGGGCGTCAAAGCCGGTGCCGGCAATGCGAACTACTTCACGCTGGCTCTGACGGAAGTGTTCATCGCTTCACTGCAGTACTCGGCAAGTGGCGAGGTCCCGATGGTCAGCCTGTCGCTCACCTACAAGACCTTCCAGTTCGACTACTACTCGCAGGATGCAGAAGGCACCGTTACCAACGCCGGTACTGCGAAGTACGACGTCACCACCAACGTTACGTCCTAACCCATGGACGCCTCAGCACTCTACAAGGCCGGGCAATTAGGCCCGGCCATCGAGGCGCTTGGATTGGAGCTGCGCAAGCAGCCCGCCGACACCAAGCGCCGTACTTTTCTCTTTGAGCTGCTCTGCTTTGCAGGGGAGTACGACCGTGCTTCCAAGCAACTGGATGTACTTGCTTCCGGTGGCAAGGATGCGGAGTCCGGCGCCATGCTATATCGGGCTGCGCTGCATGCACAACGCACGCGGGAAGAGATGTTCCTGAAGAACGAAATGCCGGTAAGCGAAGTGCATGCCGCAACTGCGGGTTCTTGCGATGGAACTCCGTTCGCTCTCTTTTGTGACGAGGATGATCGCATCGGTGCGAACCTTGAAGTCTTCATTGCAGGCAGCTATACCTGGATTCCGTTCCACTACATCGATCGTGTCGATCTTCAGCCGCCCACTCGTCTGCGCGATCTCCTTTGGGCACCTGCCATCTTGCACACCACAAAGGCATTCCGGCTGCAGGATCTCGGCCAGGTGCTGCTGCCCGTGCTCGCACCTCTTTCCTGGCGGCACCCGGACGATGCAGTGCGCCTGGGCCGTACTTCTGTCTGGGTAGAAGACCCGGTACATGAGGCAGTACCCGCCGGACAGAAGATATATCTCAGCGACGAGGAAGCGGTGCCGCTGTTACAGGTTCGCGAGCTCACCTTCTTGCATGAGGAGAGCGTCGAAGCCGCTGACCAGCAAACGCCTGCGGCAGGGGAGTAACCCGTGCCGCTGCGCGAAGATCTTCTGCAACCCATCGCCGGTGATAATCCTTCAGGCAAGAACCTGAAGTACGACCGCGTGTACGACCAGATCAAGGAAGCGCGCACGGAAGAGGACAACACCCTGCCGGCGGGTGCCTGGGAACGTCAAGCCAAACGGGCAGACACCAACCTGGTGCTGAAGCTTGCAGGGGAAGCTCTTGCGACGAAATCGAAGGATCTGCAGCTCGCGGTCTGGCTGGGCGAGGCACTGATCAAGCGCGAGGGCGCGGCCGTGCTGGCGCCCGTACTCAGCCTGCTATGGGATCTGCAGAAAGATTTTTGGCCGACGATCTACCCGGAGATTGACGAGGAGGATGTAGGCCTTCGCGCAGTTCCGCTGCAATGGGCCGCCAACCGCTACGCGGTTCTGGTGTACGAACTCCAAGTGACCAAGAGCGGCATCAACTTCCATAGCTACAAGGCAGGTCGCGCCCTTGGTTATGAAGCTGACGCTGTAAACAACGAGGCAAAGACGAAGGCGCGGCAGGAAGCTCTGAAGCGCGGCAATTTGACAGCGGAAGACGTCGACGATGGCATCGCCGGCACACCGAAGAGCTTCTACGCGACGTTGGATGAGTCGCTACAAAGCTCGCGAGATGTGCTGGAAGAACTGGCTGTGTATTGCGAGGAGCAGTACCGCGACGATGGACCGTCCTGGCGCAAGCTGCGTGACAGCCTTGACGAGGTTCATAACCTTGTCAACTCGCTGCTGAATGAGAAGCGAGCCGTTGAACCGGATCCTGTCGCCGTGGCAGAGGTCTTACCAGATCCGCAACCAATCTCGCAGCCGGCCTCCGCGGATGTATCGGTTGCCGCTCCGCCACCGGCCCCCGCTGCGGCACCTGCCGCCGTCGTTGCCGCATCCTCCGCTCCCGCGATGCCTCTGGGCAGTCCGCAAAGCTGGGATGACGCCGTCAACCGTGTGGAAGCATGCGCAGCATACATGCACATGCAGCGTCAGGGAAGTTCCGTGCCCTATCTGCTTTTCACCACGATTCGCTGGGGCGAGCTACGAAAACACGGTGCCAAGCCTCCCCTGGATGTTCTTGTGGCGCCTCCCAGCGAACTGCGGTCCGGGTTGAAGCTGGCAAATGCTGACAAGGCCTGGGCCGATCTGCTTTCTCGCGCAATGGCCGCTCTTCGGGACCCATCCGCGCGTGCGTGGCTCGACATTCACCGCTACCTGTGGACGGCGGCAAAAGAAAACGGGTACGGAGCGTTCGCCGGTATGGTCGTCACCGCCGTGCAGGGGATCCTGGCGGAGTATCCTGAAATGCCCCAGTGGACGTTCCTTGACGACACCGCCGTAGCAAACGCCGATACGTTGCGGTGGGTGGAAGAAACGGTGCTGTCCGGCGTTTCAAAGGCTGTCGCTGCTCCTGCGGAGAGCGTCCAGGTACCCGCCCAGCCGGTCCCCGTGCAGATACAGATTCCGGTAAGTGCAGGGAACCCGGATGAGCCGGAGGATGCTTTCCTCACTGCGGCAAAGCTTGCCGCAACCGGCCAGCTGGGGGCGGCCACGGCGCTGCTCTCGCGAGACGCGGCGCAGCAGCCAAGCGGCCGCATGCGTTACAGCAGGCGCATGCAGATTGCCGAGCTTTGCCTGGCCGGCGGTAACTCCGGCATTGCCACGCCCATTCTGAAGGAGCTGATTGACGAAATGGAGCGCCGCAACCTTGAGAGCTGGGAGGCCGGCGACCTGATCACCAAACCGATCGCGCTCCTGCTGCGGTCAGCTAACGGCAACATGGATCCAGCCGACCGCCAGGTACTTTTCTCCCGGCTTTGCCGGATCGATCCCTCCGCCGCTCTTGACATTGTGATTTAGGAGAGAAGCACTTGCCGCGCAGCATTGATGCACTTGTGACACTTTCCCTCCTGGACCGGCTGACGGTGGAGGACGAAGGTCCAGCGACGCGCGCGAACACGCTGCGCATGTTCCGTGATTCTCTCAAGCGCGATCTGGAGTGGTTGCTCAACACGCGCCAACCACCGATTGAGGGCATCGACAGGTTTCAGCTTGCCCGTGACAGCGTCATCCACTACGGACTGATTGATACAAGTTCGCTCAGCCTGTCGAACGCGAATGATCATCGCCGGCTGCAGCAGGCCGTGGTTGATTGCATTCTGCGGTATGAACCGCGTCTGACGGACGTCCACGTGGTCATAGGTGACGGAGACCAGGGGCGCCGGCGTTTGCGATTCCATGTGGAAGCGCAGATGTTGCTTGATCCGGCTCCAGAGCCGATTTCGTTCGACACCGTCCTGGACCTGACCAGCGGCGAATACACCGTGAGCTGACGTGCGGGAAGACCTCTTAGAACTGTATGAACGGGAACTGGCGTACCTTCGCCAGCTTGGCGCGGAGTTCGCGGGCAAGTACCCACGCGTCGCAAGCCGCCTTTTGTTGGAGGAGGATCGCTGCGAAGACCCGCATGTAGAGCGACTGATTGAGTCCTTCGCATTTTTGGCGGCTCGTATCCACCTGCGACTCGAAGATGATCTCTCGGAGATAACGTCCGCCCTACTTCAGCTGGTATATCCCCACTATCTGCGCCCGCTCCCTGCGATGTCCGTCGCCGAGTTCCAGGTGGATCCCACACAGGGTAAGCAGAGCGCAGGCTTCGTGGTGCCGCGCGGAACACAACTAGTCACCAAGCGCAAGGTCGAGGGCATGGCTTGCCGCTTTCGCACCGGGTACAACGTAAAACTGTGGCCGCTTACCATCGCAGAGTGCGCCTGGAGACAGCCGGAGCAGATCGGTTCTCCTCTGCGCGTGCCAGGCGCCGCTGCCGTGCTGCGGGTTCTGCTACGCGCGGGTGAGGATCTGTCACTCGCAGGCATCGGCCTCGATCAATTGGATGTCTACCTCTCCGGCAACAGCGCGGTTACGCTGAACCTGTATGAGTTGCTTTCGCGCAACTGCATGCGGATTGCAGCGCGTCACCCGGCACAGCCCAACCGCTTTGTGGACCTCGACCCAAGAATGCTAGAGCCTTTGGGGTTTGGAGAGGACGAAGGCTTGCTGCCGTACTCGCGGCAGTCGTTCGACGGGTACCGGTTGATCCAGGAGTACTTCAGCTTTCCCGAGAAGTTTCTCTTCTTCCGCTTCGGTGGTCTTCAGGCGCTGCAGTCTTTGCCGGCGTCGGATGAAGTGGAACTGCTCATCTATTTTTCGCGCTTTGAGCGACCGGAGCGCTCGCAGGCGCTGGAGGTCGGGGTGTCTCCTGCGACGCTTCGCCTTGGTTGCACGCCCATTGTCAACCTCTTCTCGCATGCCGCGGAGCCGATCCTGCTCTCCCACGCAAACTACGAGTACCGGGTTGTACCGGAGATGCGGCACCAGCACATGATGGAGGTCTTCTCCGTGGACAGCGTGCTTGCGACCAGCCCAAGCCGCCGTACGACAACGCCGATCGATCCGCTGTACGCCTTCCGCTTCCAGAGCGTATCCACGAACCGGGGTGTGTTCTGGCACAGCATCCGCCGCTACAACGCGCTGGGCGAACGCCAGCCCTCTGACATGTACCTGTCGCTCGCGGATCTCGATGGGGAGCTGTCGGAGCCCAATGCGGAAGTGCTCACGGTGCAATGCACCTGCAGCAATCATGATCTGCCTTCACGGCTCACGTTCAACTCCAGCGACGGGGACTTTGACGCGGAAGGGTATGGCGTCGTGCAGATGATCCGCGCCATCCACCGGCCCACGCCCAGCTTTGAGTCGCCGCGCGGCAAGGGTCAGTTGTGGCGGCTCATCTCACAGCTTTCGCTCAACCACCTGTCATTGTCTGAGGGCGGCCTGCCGGCGCTGCAGGAAATCCTGCGGCTGCATAACTTCACCGGCTCACCGCAGTTGGAGACGCAGATCGGCAGCATCACGGGTCTGACCAGTCACCGGCATTTCGCCCTGGTCCGTGGCGAGCACGGTAGCAGCCCAGCGCGTGGAACGCGGGTCAACCTCCAGATGGATGAGCGGCAGTTTTCCGGCGGCGGAGCGTACCTGTTCGGCACCGTGCTCGACCGCTTTCTTGGGCTATACACTTCCATGAACAGTTTTTGCCAGCTAGCCGTGAACACCAGTTTGAGAAAGGAGCCCCTGGGAGAATGGCAACCCCGAGCCGGCAATCGTCCACTGCTGTAAGCGACAGCGGCCGCCCGCAACCGGGCGCTCCGCAGGTCCGTGCCAACGTTGCGCTGGCGCGCATGCTGGCGGAGAAGCCCTGGCCCGTCCGTTTCTTTCAGATGGTGCGCATGCTGGAGCGGCTCCATCCGGAGCGGCGACCTGTAGGCATTTTTGTTTCTCCTGCCGACGAAGTTGCCCGCTTCTCGGTGAACACTACCCTGAGCTTCCCGGCCAGTGAAATTCAAAGCTACACCGAGGTGGAAGCTGGCCCAGCCCGCCTGACGATCAACTTCATGGGTTTGTCCACCATGAACGGCCCGCTGCCACATCCCTACGCAGAAATGCTGATCGCCAGGGTCCGTGCGAAAGACCACGTGATGAGCGAGTTCTTCGACATCTTCAATCACCGCATCATCTCCTTGTTCTATCGCGGTTGGAAGAAGTACCGGTTCTACATCGCGTACGAACGCTCCGGGGGCGATGACGATCTGGTGACGCAGTCGATGTATGACCTGCTCGGATTGGGCACGGCAGGCCTGCGCGGCCGCATGGACATTCAGGATGAGGCTGCCATCTACTACGGCGGCCTTCTGGCGCAGGCACACCGCACCGCTCAGGGTCTGAAACAGATCCTGTCGGACTTTTTTGATGTTCCTGTCGATGTTGAGCAGTTCACCGGCACATGGAATCGGCTGGAGCGCAACGATCGTACGGTGTTGCAGTACGGTTTCAGCGCGTCCGAGCAGCTTGGCGTGGCCGCTGTGGTTGGTGATGAGGTCTGGGATCAGCAGGGTACGCTCACCATTCGCCTTGGACCCATGCCGTTGGACCGTTACCTGGATTTCCTACCGGGAGCGCGAGCTTACCGGCAGTTGGCAGCATGGCTGCGTTTTTATGGCCGGCAGGAGTTTGATTTTGTTGTGCAACTGGTGTTGTTGAGAGAGGATGTACCTGCAGTTCTGCTGACGTCAGAAGAGGCCGCCATGGCGCGGCTGGGCTTTGCCAGTTGGCTCAAGACGAAACCCTTCCGGCGCGACCCGGACGAGGCTCGCTACAGGATCTATTGATTTCGATGAAGAGGGACAAACGACCATGCCGTTGAATCTGAAGTCACTGATTGGGAAACTGAATCCTTCCACGCGCCGAGCGATGGAAGCAGCCGCAGGATTGTGTGTCTCACGCACGCACTACGACATCGAAATCGAGCATTACCTGCTGAAGCTGCTCGACAGCCCGGATACGGACGTGCCGATCATCCTGAAGCAGTACGGCGTGGATCAGTCGCGGCTTACAACGGAGCTGATGCGGAGCTTGGACCACCTGAAAACGGGCAACGCGCGCAGCCCCGCTTTCAGCCCCATGCTGCTCAAAATGTTTTCGGAAGGCTGGTCGATCGGCTCCATCGATTACGGGGCCACCGAAATCCGCACCGGCTTTACGCTGCTCGCGCTGCTGTCGAACGATGAACTGGCGCGCGCAATCCGCGACCTCGGCAAGGAGCTGCAAAAGATCCCGGTGGAAGGGCTCAGGCAGGACTTCCTGGGGGTGACTAGCACGTCTTCGGAACAGCAGGTCACCACGCAACAGGCCGCGGCAGCGGAAGGTGGCACGACGGGTACGGAGCGCAAAGGTCCAACCAAGACTCCGCACCTGGACCAGTACACCGTGAATATGACGGCAAATGCAAAAGCGGGCAAGATCGATACGGTGCTTGGCCGTGACCACGAGATCCGGCAGGTCGTCGACATCCTGATGCGCCGCCGCCAGAACAATCCCATTCTTACGGGCGAGGCGGGTGTTGGCAAGACTGCAGTGGTGGAAGGGTTCGCGCTGCGCATCGCAGAAGGCGATGTTCCCGTACCCCTGCGTCCTGTACAACTGCACAGCCTTGACCTCGCACTGCTGCAAGCAGGAGCCAGTGTCAAAGGCGAGTTCGAGAATCGGCTCAAGGGTCTGATCGAAGAGGTTAAGTCCTCGCCCCACCCCATCATCCTGTTCATTGACGAGGCGCACACCATGATCGGTGCTGGTGGCCAAGCGGGACAGAACGATGCGGCAAACCTGCTGAAACCGGCACTCGCACGTGGAGAACTGCGTACCATCGCGGCCACCACATGGTCGGAGTACAAGAAGTTCTTCGAAAAGGACGCGGCACTTGCGCGGCGCTTTCAGGTGGTCAAGGTGGAGGAGCCAAGCGAGCAGCAGTGCGCCACCATGCTGCGCGGCATCGTGGGAGCCATGGAGAAGCACCATGGTTTGCGCGTCCTGGATGAAGCAGTCACTTCGGCTGTGCGGCTGTCGCACCGCTACATGGCCGGCCGCCAGTTGCCTGACAAGGCAGTGAGCGTTTTGGACACTGCGTGCGCCCGTCTCGCGCTGGGACAAAACACCACACCTCCCGCGATTGAAGATGCCGGCCGCCGCATTGCGGATCTTGAGGTACAGAAGCGCGTTCTGACTCGCGAGGAACTCACCGGCGCAAAGCACTCGGAGCGGCTTGGCGAAATTGAAAGCCACCTCGCCACCGCGCAAGCAGAGCTTGCCACTCTGACAGAGCGCTGGGGCAAGGAACTGGACCTGGTCAATCGAATCCGCGCGGTGCGCCAATCGCTTGAGAACCCGGGTACCACCACCTCGAAGGACGGTGCCGAACCGGCTACACTCTCAAAGCTTGCGGAGCTCGAAGCGGAACTGTCAAACCTCCAGGAAGATACCCCTCTGATGCGCGTGGCGGTCGACAGCCAGGTCGTTGGCGAGGTCATTTCCGGCTGGACCGGCATTCCACTGGGCAAGATGGTCAAAGACGAAATCGAGACCGTCCTGCAGCTTGACGGCCATCTGAAGAAGCGCGTCATCGGCCAGGACCACGCAATGGCTTCGATTGCACAACGCATCGTCACTTCGCGCGCCAGCCTGGACGATCCCGGCAAACCTGTTGGCGTGTTCATGCTCGTTGGGCCCAGCGGCGTGGGAAAGACGGAGACTGCTCTGGCCCTCTCAGACCTGCTGTACGGCGGCGAGCGCAACCTGATCAGCATCAACATGAGCGAGTTCCAGGAAGCACACACCGTCTCCACCTTGAAGGGTTCGCCCCCGGGTTACGTAGGCTACGGAGAAGGTGGCGTGCTGACGGAGGCGGTGCGCCGGCGTCCGTACTCGGTCGTGCTGCTGGACGAGGTCGAGAAGGCGCATCCCGATGTACTGGAACTCTTCTTTCAAGTCTTCGACAAGGGCAATATGGAAGACGGTGAAGGTCGCTCCATCGACTTCAAGAATTGCGTCATTATTCTGACCAGCAACGCCGCCACCGAAACGATGATGAAGCTTACCGCCGATCCGGAAACCATGCCCTTTCCTGAAGCCTTGGTCGGTGCCATCAAGCCCGAGCTGGACAAGGTGTTCAAGCCGGCGTTCTTGGGTCGCATGCTCATCGTGCCTTACCTTCCCGTGCGTGACGAGGCGCTTAAGCAAATCATCCGTCTCAAGCTGCGCAAGATCCAAAAGCGTCTGCTCGAGAACCACAAGATCACGATGACCTACGACGACGCGCTGCTGAATGCAGTTGCGGCGCGCTGCACGGAAGTGGAAAGCGGCGCTCGCAACGTGGACAACATTCTGTCAAACACCATGCTGCCGGAGGTCTCGCGGTCGCTGCTCAGCCGTATGGCGGAAGGTTCGCAGAGCCAGACCATTGAGGTAAGTGTGTCGCCGGAAGGTGATTTCATGTACACCTGGGACGCGGCACCCGTAGCTGCATAACCGGTATCCCGGCTCTGCGCTGGGGGTACACCTTACTTCGCGGTCAATGGCCGCGAAGTGCATCACAGAGTGAACCGTTCGGATGCCCACTTTTGCGCACACAAACCGGCTGCTTTCTCTAAGCACTCCGCTGGGAGCCGACAAGCTCCTGGCGGAAAGATTTCAATGCAGGGAAGCCATGTCAGAGTTGTTTGACATCGTGCTGCATGTGCTGGCAACTCCGGACACCACTGTTTCTCCGAACGACCTGATCGGCAAGCGCGTCACCCTGTCCATCGCGGTGGATGACAACGGCACACAGCGCAATTTCAACGGCATGGTTGCCAGCATTGAGTCGATGGGCGGCGACACCGACTTCAACGCCTACAACCTTCGCGTTGTGCCCGCGCTCTGGCTGCTCACCCTGAACACTCAAACGCGTGTCTTCCAGAACATGACGGTGCTGGACATCGTGAAGCAGGTGCTCACCACGTACAGCATCACACCCACAGACAATACCAACGCGACTTACACTACGCTCGAGTACTGCACCCAGTATCGTGAGACGGATTATCACTTCATCTCGCGTTTGCTGGCGCAGCACGGCATCTTCTTCTATTTCACGCACACCGCTTCAGACCACAGCATGGTGCTGGCAGATAACTCGGCGCAGTTATCCCCCTGCACCACGGCTGCGGCTTTTCGGTACGCGCCGGGCAGCGCGGCCATGGCTGGGTTTTACCAGCCGCTGGTGTACCGCTTCTCGTCGCGTTCCGCACTGACCACAGGTACACACAAGATTTGGGACTACCGCTTTTCGCAGTACGCGGTCTCCAGCAGTACAAGCGACTCCGCAACCAAGTCACCCCTGGGTTCAAACGCGCATGAGTTTTACGACTATGCCGATGGACCGTCCGCCTACCTTAAGACGGACAGCGGCGACGGCAACGTGGCAACCTTGCAGACTGCGTTCCAGAACATGGGTCGCGATATCGCCGATGCGGAAAGCAACACCGCGACGGGTGAGTCATATGCCAGCACCATGCAGGCAGGTTTCACCTTTACGCTGTCGGAGTACTCGCAGGCCGACGCGAATACGAAGTACCTGCTGACAGAAGTGCAACACAGCGCGCAGCAGAGACCAAGCTATCGCGCGGAAAGGGCAAGCACCGATTCCCCTTACGCCAACCGCTTCACCGCGCAGCCTGCTGCAGTGTCTTACCGTTCTTCACGGGTGTTGAGCAAGCCCCGCGTGCAGGGCGTCGTCACCGGCAAGGTCGTGGCACCCTCGGGTGACGATTCCTACCTGGATAAGTACGGACGCGTCTGCGTGCAGTTCTGGTGGGATCGCACGCGCAAGCCAAACACAACAGACAACACGTTGTTGCGCGTGGCCCAGCAGTGGGCGGGAAAGGGTTGGGGAACGTACTTCTGGCCCAGGATCAACGATGAAGTGCTCATCGACTTTATTGACGGCGATCCGGACGCGCCCATCGTCGTAGGCTCGCTCTACAACGGCACCAACATGCCAAAGTATGATCCGGCGTCACAGTACACACGCGCCGGCATCCTGACACAATCGTCCAAGAATGGCGCAACCGCCAACGCGAACGAGTTACGCTTCGATGATTTGAAGGGCTCTGAGCAGATCTTTCTGAACGCGGAGAAAGACCTGGACATGCATGTTGAAAACGACTGGCACAACCAGATCGATAACGATCATCACACCACGCTTACGGGAAACCACTACGGATCCACAGGCAAATCCAGCCATAGCAAGATCACAAAAGACAGCATGGCTGAGATCGACGGCGACAGCCATCTGAAGATTGGCGGCAAGTCTGCCGAGGAGATCGGTGGCGACTCCAGTGAGAAGGTCGGCGGAAATCACTTCTTCTCCGTGGGCAGTAATTCGCACATCAGCGTGTCCGCGGCATGCAATGAGAAGATCGGCTCCAGCTACTCGCTCGACGTAGGACAGAACCAGTTCAATAAAGTTGGCGCAACTTTCGTGGTGGATGCCGGACAGGAAGCACACATCAAGGGCGGCATGACGGTGGTGGTAGAGAGCGGCATGAACCTGTGCCTCAAGGGTGCTGGAGGGTTCATTTCCATCACGCCGGCGGGTATCTTCATCTCGGGCACCATGGTCTTCATCAACAGCGGCGGAGCAGCGATCCCAGGCTCCCCGGCGGTGCTTCAGAGTCCACAGGCAACCACTGCACCCACTGCCCCCACTGCCCCCAAGTGGCCGGGCGACGATCCGCGCAAGTAGACAGTCAGCACAAAGCAGGCGACCGGGCGGCCCGCTTGGTATCATCGCAGCCATAGAGGTATCTGTCACCGGTTCATGACACGCGCGGAGCAACAGCAGGCAGACATTGAAGCAGTGCTTGGCGACAAGTACCACGTGCTCTGCCGCGTAGGGGGCGGCGGCATGCCGCAGGTGCTGCTGGCACGGCACCGTCTGCATGGGGGTCTGTTCGCCGTCAAGATTCTAGCGGACCATCTGGCGCAGGAGCCGAGCATTGTGGCGCGCTTCAAGCAGGAAGCCACCACCGCCGCATCGCTCTCCGGTCACCCGAACATCGTGCCGATCTTCGACATCGGGGAAGGACACGGGCTCCACTATCTGGTCATGCAGTTTGTTTGCGGAGAGGACCTTTCCAGCTACATTCGCCGCGAGGGCAGACTTAGTCCGGCGGCTGCCGCAGGAGTGATCGCGCAGGCGGCGGAGGCACTCTCCTGGGCGGAAACACGCCGCGTTGTGCATCGCGATCTCAAGCCGGCGAACATACACCTGGATACGGGCGGACGCATCAAGATTTTGGATTTCGGTATCTCCAAGATCACCGATCTGGCGGACGGTCTGACACGTCCCGGCGAGGCTCTGGGCACACCTTTTTACATGAGCCCAGAGCAGATTCGCGGTGAAGGCTGTGACGTTCGCAGTGATCTGTACTCCCTGGGCATAGTGTTCTTCGAGCTGCTCACGGGCCGTCGGCCGTTCGAGAACGAGTCAGCAACGGCCGTCCAGATGGCGCACCTGTCCACGCCGCCGCCCTCGGTACTTTCCTATGACGCAGCGCTACCGCCCATGTGCGATCAGATTATCCAGAGGCTGCTGCGCAAGGATCGTAACGAGCGCTACAGCAGTGCTCAGGAACTGCTCAACGATCTGCACGCCAACGGTGCGAGCTCAGGACCTTCTTCATTGCGGCCGCAGGTGGATGCCACCCTTGCCGAAAAGATCAACGAGCCTCCAACGCCCGGGGGGTGTGTTTCCGAGACGCGGGCAGGTGTGGCAACGATGGCTCAGACACCGCCATCATCATCCGCTGCACCCGCTTCGGCGGGGCGCACTTCTGCAGTTACAACTGAGCTCGCTGCCGGAACGCAAGGCGGTTCACAGTCGAAGATGATCCGGCTCGGGCTTATCTCAGCCGGTGTGCTGCTGCTTGCTGTGGTTGGGCTGATTTTTGTTCTGCGCTCTCACCCCAAGCCGGCTCCTGCTGTAGCCTCTACCAGCCCGGAGGCCAAGCTCGCGCCCACCGTAACAGATGCTACCGGCACCATGTTGCTGGTGCCAGCAGGCGACTTTATCTACGGTTCAAACGAGGCTGGTTCGCCAAATCCCCAGCAGACGCTTTCGCTGCCAGCCTTCTACGTGGACGCAACTGAGGTGTCGAACGCCGAGTTCCGGCGCTTTGCCGAGGCGACCGGCCGCCCGCTGCCTGAGAATCTGCAAAGCGCAGCACCCGACGCCCCGGTGACCATGGTCGCGCAAACGGATGCGGCGGAGTACGCAGCCTGGGCGGGCAAGCGGCTGCCCACGGAGCAAGAGTGGGAGAAGGCCGCGCGAGGAATAGATGGCAGGCCTTTCCCGTGGGGCTCTCAGCCATGGAAGGACGGAGTGCCAGACCACCTGCAGCCGGTGCAATCGTTCCCGGAGCGCCGTAGCCCGGTAGGCGCTTACAACATGGCCGGCAACGCATGGGAGTGGACAAGTTCTACGTATGTGCCGAGTGCGGCAGAGATAGCGGACATGGAGAAGAACCTTCACGGCAGCGGCTTCAGCCACCAATGGCCGCGCATCAAAGGCGGCAGTTTTTCACCGGGCGGCAGCCGCGGATTCAGCGTATATTTGCGGCGTGGCTTTCCTCCGGACCAGCACTCGGTTCTGATCGGTTTTCGCTGCGTGAAGAGCGCCGGCGCTCTATAGACTCGCGGAGGTTTTATGCGTTCCTCGTTGTTGTATTCTCTCGGTCTGGCAGCGCTGGCTCTTTCGTGTGCCGCAGCTGCGCAGCTTACCGCGCGTGACGCCTTCTGGTCGGCCAGCGACCTGGTCTCCGTCAGTGCAAACCCGGGCGGCAAGGCAGGTGCGAAATCTGCCCGTACCGCGAACTCTTCCAACAAAGCCGGCGGCGCTGTGCAGCGTCCGCGTGATCCGCGCGCTGCCGCACAGTTGATCGCGAGCAATGGATACGGTGAGCAGCCGCATCTGGTGAAAACCAGCCTGCAAACGCAACAACTTGGACTCCGGTACTCTGTGCACAAGCAACAGCCCGACGGGTCCTATGCAGAGGTCTCCGTCGATAACACCTTCCATGAGGGTGACGCGCTGCGTCTCAGCATCATGAGCAACGAGCCAGGATACCTCTATGTCATTCAGCAGGGATCTTCCGGCACATGGTCGTCGATTTTTCCAGATGCAAAGTCCGGATCCAATCGAATTGAGGCCGGTACGCCTTACCAGGTGCCCGGAGACCCGCAGAAGTTTCGGGTCGATAATCGACCGGGTACGGAGAAGCTCTTCGTCGTGCTGAGTCGCGAGCCGATCTCGGACTTGGGTGGTGCAATCGGACGGCTGCAGAACTCCTCAGCGTCTGCTCCACGTCCTGCTCGCGTCCCCGACCAGGGAGAGGTGCTTGAGGCAAGCAACCACATCCCGGACACCTTTGTGCAGCAACTGGCAAGCCGCGATCTGACGCTGGTAACGGAACAGAAAGTGGACAGTAACGCTTCCGCTGGCGGTGAGAAGGCAGTCTATGTCGTGGCAAAGCAGGACCCGCAGGCATCCACCCACGAAGTGGTAGCGCGCATTACGTTGAATCACGAGTAGATCAGCGCGCCTGGGCCAGCGCAGTATCGATCCGGCTGATATAAGTGCGCGCACGGGTGGCCTGTTCCGTGTCCGGATTTACGGCGATCACGCGTTGAAAGTGCGTCCGCGCGGCGCTCAGCAGGGCCGGCGAGGCCTTCTGGTTCGACTGCTCCACATAGATCATAGCTGTGCGGTAGTGTGCGAGCATGTCATCTGGCATGTACGAGAGCGCTCTTTGGCAAAGGGGCAGGGCGGAGGCATAGTGCTTCTGCATGTCTTCACACTCGCAGAGCCCCAGGTTTGCAGAGCCGCGCTGTTCCTTCCAGATATCGGCCTGCGCTGCGCGCGTCTTTTTGCCGGCACCGACTAGAAATCCGACCAGATAGTAATTGAGCTTGCCGGCCGTGCCCGAGTCAAAGTTGGTCAGTTCCAGGTAGCGGGTGTATTCGCGCTCCGCATCGACCGGCTGATCGAGCTTGCGCTGGCACTCAGCGAGCCAGAAGTGCGCTTCACCATTGTTCGGTGTGAACTGAACGGCTTTGTTTGCCGCTTCGCGACATTGTGGGTAGGCCGCCTTGCGGGCGTAAGCCTGAGAGAGCAGGTACCAAGCAACGCCGTTCTCAGCATTGCGGCGTGTCACCACGTCGAGCTGGCGAGTGGATTCGTCCAGGTCACCCTGATCCAGCAGCGCAGCGGCATAGCTGGTACGCGCTTCCAGGTAATCCGGATCGATTTCGATGGCTTTGCGGAACGATGCGAGCGCGTCATTGTCCTGGTATAGCGCATGCTGCACTCGGCCGAGATAGACGTAGGGAGCGCTGTACTGCGGGTCCAGAGCGATCGCCTTTTTGAAATCGTCCGCCGCTTTGCGGTAGTTGGCTTCGTAACCGTTTCTGTAAGCCACAATGCCTTGATCCAGCAGGTCAACCGCAGCCTTGTTGCGCTGCCGTGCGATAGTGATGTGCAGGCTGATGGTGGTGGCCTGGCCGGGGTACACCTGCTGCTCGCGTGGTCCGTCCGGCTCGTAGCCCAGGTGCACCCCTTTCACCGTGTGGGTACCGGGAGCGATGCCGGGCAGCTTGAGTGAGCCGCCTTTCTTCACGATGCCCACGCTCTTGCCATCTACCCAGATCTCGGTATCATCCATGTTGGATTCGATGACCAGGCTGCCGAACTGAGCCTGCGGAGGAGCAGCAGCCTTGCGCAGTGTGGGGTTGAAAGCGAGCACCATCTTTGGATCGAAGCTGCCCCGTTCCGATGTCGGGTTCTGAGCTGCCTTGGTGGCCTGGCGCACATTGCTGTGGACGTACTCCGCAAGTTCGTCGGCGCTCACCACGCCGTCACCGTTTGTATCCGCGGCGCCGTTCATACCCTGCACAACGTAGTAGGTAAAGATGCCGTGACCGCCGCCGTAGTCCGCACTTTCATAGCTCGATTCGCGGTCGCGACTGGCGGTAAGCGAAAACAGCGAGGTGCGCAGGTCAAGCAGCGTCTTGTTTAGTTCCGCGCGGTCCGCTTCGGGCGTGATGGCACCGGAGTGGCAGGTATCGGTCAGGAGCACCTTCCACTTGCCCTTGATCTGCGATCCGATGACCTGGCCCAGGCGATCCATGGAGTAAGCGGTGCCGGCAACGTTGTGCAGATCGATGTCGTATGGTGCGATGTAGCCCTTGCCACCCGATACAAAACCATGTCCAGCGAAGTAAATAAGCACCCGGTCATCCGGCTTGGTTACAGAAGGAAGCCACTGCTCGAGCTCTTTGCGGATGTTTGCTTCCGTGGCTTCCGCATCCACCAGGCGATGAACATGCTCGGGCGGAAACTGCCCACCCTCAGGGCTGATGAGCGTCGTGTACATCTCTTCCGCGTCACGGCCGGGGTAGTGCAACTGCGCCGTTTGTGGCAGGTTGGCGTAATGCGAGATGCCAACAACCAGCGCGTAACTGCGGGGAATGGCCACCGGCATGTCAGAACTTGTGGCAGCTGTTCCGCCCGGCTTGAAGGTCTTCAGGTCACGTTGTCCGTCCTGCGATTCTCCCGCGGGCTGTTGGCCGGCAGCACCGCAGGTCAGGCCCAACAGAATGCAGGATGCGAAGAAGCTCCGCTGCAGCAGCGTTTTCATGGGGTACCTCATTGATGCGCGATCCGGAAGATGTAAACGGCGGGACCGTCATTTGGCTTGGTGACCTTCACCTGGCCGTCCGGTTCATTAACCAGAACAAGATCGCGGCTGGCGTTTGGCGCAGCCGTGGAAATCTGCGGCGGCAGAGCTGCACCGCGGGGCAGTACGGACGGTCCCGCGGAGTCGTCGACGCACTCCCCACGGGATTGGAAGATGCTGTCGTTGCATCGTGGCAGCAGGTTATCCGGCAACTTCTCAGGTGCCTTTGGCTTCGCCATTTCTGTCGAGACCGCCAGTTTTACGGGGCTCAGCAGGAAGTAAACCGTGTCGAAACCGGGTTGCCCACCCACCTGGAACCAACCGTCCTCCAGCGTGGGCACGTAGAACTCGGTACCGCCGTGCACCACGTTGTTGGCAGTAGCAGAAGCCGAAGGAAACAGGACACTGTACTCACCGGATGCCGCATGATTGACCACGTAGATGTAGCCGTCCGATGTGGGCGAGAGCCGAAACCTGAGAACGTCGTCCTTCGCAAACACGTGCTCCGGGCGCACCGGGATGACCTTGTCATTCCGAAGCTGCTCCAGCCGAATTGTGAGATTGTTTGTGGATGGCTGCCTGACCTGTTGGCAGCATGCAGGGAGCGGTAGAAGCACGAGGAAATGCAGGAGCTGACGCAGTCTAGCCAAAACGCCCTCCAATGTGTAGGCTGCCTGCATCCATTCGCAGCAGCAGAGACGTTCTCGAGAGAGAAGGATACCGTCAAGCTGATTCTAAGGCTCAGTGTGCCTAAGGAGAAGCATCACACAAAGGGAAACGTCGGCGCAGCTATCGCGTTATCTGCTACGCTCGACTGCATCACGCAACCAGTCCGATGCGGCCTTCTGAAAGAGCGCCGACCTGGTTGGGAGAATGGCAGATTCATGGTCCGTGTTGCGGCTCTTTCTGACATCGGTTGCAAACGTTCCAACAATGAAGACAGCTTCGGCTATGACGAAGGTTGCGGCCTTTACGTGGTTTCCGACGGTATGGGCGGCAGTGCTGCCGGAGAGATCGCCAGTCACCTCGCTGTATCTGTCACGCTTGCGGAGTACCGCGCAATGCTCTCCGCGGAAACGTCGTGCTCCACGCCCGTACAGCACCTGCTCTACTATGCAGTGTTGAAGGCGAACACGGCAGTTTACCAGCGGTCTCAGCAGGATGTGCGCTGCGCCGGGATGGGTGCCACGCTGGTTGCGCTCTGCGTGAACGGTTCCGACGCGATCATTGCGAATGTTGGGGACAGCCGTGCGTACCTGATCCGGGGGGAAGCGTGCACATCCATTACGCGCGACCACTCCCTGGGAGCGGAGCAGGCGCGGATGAACCCCGATCAGCCTCTGCGTCCAAATGACCCGAGCTACAACATCATTACCCGAGCCATCGGAGTGATGCGCGATGTGCAGCCAGATTTGTACGCAGCACAGATGGTAGCGGGAGACCGCCTGCTGTTAGCGTCAGATGGGCTGATGAAACATCTCGAGGACAGTGAGATTGGACACATTGTCCGAACCCACTCCACGCCCGAGGAAGGGTGTGGGGCACTGATCAACGCAGTCAAGCTCTCGGGAGCGCAAGACAACGTGACCTGTCTGATTGTTGAGGCCTAGGCGAAGCAATCTCCACCTCAGGATTTCGCGAGAGGATTGTCGAAGTTAAAGCCAAAAAGCCGCGGGTTCTCTCCAATCACAGCGGCAGCAACAATGCGAAACACGTAATCGTACGTTTCCTTTGGAACCTCGTTCTTATGCTGCAGCATGAGCTTCCAAAAATTGCGGTCACGCGGATTCGGTGGCATACGCTGCACCAGGCGGCGAACCTGTGGCTGCCCCCAGTTGTAGCAGGCAAGTACCAGCAACCCTGACGCTGCGGCATCCTTGCCGTACATGTCCTTCAGGTACTTGCCGGCGGCTTCCGTCTCGCGCTCGTAGTGGGTGCGCTCATCCATAATGTCGGGCCTTCGCTCGTCCACCAGTGGACCTAACTTGAGGCCGTAGCTCACCGCTGTGGCCGGCATGAATTGCCACATGCCTTTGGGTATACCGCTTGACGTTACCGGACCGCTGATGTCTGGCTTGAAGTCACTCTCCTGCATGGCGAGGTAGAAGAACTGCGGTGGCATGTTCTGCCGGATGAGCGCACTGGCGATGCGGTCGGTATAGCCATTCTGTATGGCAGTTTTCATGTCGCTGGTGTAGCGGGTGGAAGACTGCCAGTCCTTGATGTACTTTTTCACTTCGGTCTTGAAGTCGGGCGGCATGTCCACCTCGCACTCCCCAAAGATGCGCGCTACCCGCAGGATCAGGCGGTCTTCCTCCTTCATGCCTGCCTCATACACATGCAGGTTGGCGAGGAACTTGTTGTAGTTGTCCTCCATCTCCAGACGCTGGCTCTCGATGCCGCGCAACTGCATCTGCGCCTGTTTGCTGCCGGAGGCACGAACGGCCTCCTGCAGGTTGGCAATCTGAACATCCAGGCTCTTGATGGAGTAAAACATCTCCATCGCCAGTTCCCGCTGCTGGTGAGCCTTGCGATATTGCCGATAGCCGAACGCAGCCAGTACCGCCGTCAGAACAAGCAGGCCGACCACCACACCGCCATACTTGCGCTTCTGCTTCTTCTGCACCTGCGCGAAAGCCGACCGGATGAACATGGTGTGGTCACCCGCGACGTCACCCTCTTTGAGCTTGCCGAAGTAGCGATTGATGTCCGGCTGACCGCTTACTACCTTTGCGCTGGTCGTAACGTTTACGGCAGGTTGTGCCGGGGAACTTACGGCCTGCCCGGCAGTGTCAATTTCAACGGGCGGAGCAAGTGGTGTGAACACAGGCACGGCGGCAGCAACGTAGGGCGCCGGCTCTACCGTCGCTTCTTCCACCTTGCAGTGCAGGTCCAGCCCGCGCATGCCGAACCGAACCGCACTGCCATTGCTGATCCTGGCCTTTGTAACGCGTTCTCCCTGCACGAACAGACCATTGCTGCTGTTCAGGTCTTCGATCCACCATTGCCCGTCTTCGAAGTACCCTTTGGCGTGGATGCGGCTGACGTATTGATCCTGGAGGCTAACTTCACACTCGTCCGCGCGGCCGATGCGGAACGGTTCGCTGAGACGAAACTGCTTCAACGCACCGGACTGCATGACCTCCAAGGTGAGAACCGGAACCATAGCGACCTTTCTGCTTTGCCGGGAACAGGTAGTCGATACGCGAACTTACCGCTCGCGCAGTTTACGAGTTAGCGGCCGACGGTGCCTGTTCCTGCCGTAATCGTGGTGGCACCAGGTTGCGACGTGAGTGCAATCGCTGTGGCCGCGGCGGCAAACGCTGCGAGCCCAATCGTGGTCGCCGTTACGGTGGGATGGTCCTGTGAGTACTTCCTCAGCCGGGAATACTTGCCCTTGTTGAAGTTTGTCTGGTGGATGAACACCTCGGCGGCGGCCACTGCACCCACAGCAGCGGTCACTTTGATCTGAAAGTTACCGGTGAACCGCGTGGTTTGGAAGCCGCGGCCGACCGCTCGTCCGTCCTGGCCGGTTCGGACCGTCAAACTGCTCAAACCGGAGAACGTTGCGCCCGGCTGGCCGCTGCCCTGAATGGCAAACACCACCAGGGCACCCGCCACGGGTTTGTGATTTTCGTCTTCCACCTGGACGATCGGCTCTCGCGCGGTTCGCGCACGCACGTCGTTCAGTTCACCCTCGCCTTCAAGGATGGCAATGACAAGGGCATGGGGAGCAGCGGCGATTGTCGGCGATGACTGGCCGAAGGCCTGCGTGGACGCAAGCAGCGCGCAAAGCAGCACACTGAGGAATCGCCTGCAAGGATGGATAGCACCGCTCTCGGCGCAGCATGGAACGTTCATCGCGCTGCCTTGGCCTGCCCTGTCAGAGCGGGTATGAAGAGCACCGGAAACGATGCCTTGGAGCTGTCGCCGATCCACACCGGGCCGTCCTGCAGGGTTGTGAGCCGGAAAACACCGTCCACGGCAAGCGGACGGACCAGCGAAGCCTGGCAATCGCAGGCGGTTCGCTGCGCCGGCGTGCTGCCGCTCAGGTCGACGCGAACCACACTGCCGTCCGCGCCGTTGGTGAGAACCGCCCATCGAGCAGAACGGGACGTCGCGAGCGCGGCCGGCGTCTTGAGCAGGCCGGACGTGGGTATCTGCGACGATGTGCCTCCGCCGGAAGCGGTACGGTAACGCAGCAGGCTGTTGCTGGTTGCATCCGCCACCAGCAGGTCATCCGTGCCCGCGATAAACGACATGCCGCCTAGAGACTTGACTGGCGGAAGTGTCTGGGAAACCAGAGACCCCAGGGTCTGCACCAGCACGCCGGATGAGGGAGTTTGTGCCGTAGCCACACTGCCCGCATCACTCACTGCAGCATCGCTGACGGGCGCGCTGAAGGAAAGCGTTTTCACTTGAGGGTTGCTGGAGAATTGTGTCAGCAGCCGTGCCTCGACACCACCCTGCGCAAACACCAAAGCGTAGGTGCCCTGTGGAGAAAACACAATTTTTGATCCTGTAGGCGCTTTGGCTGCGAGGGGAACCGGAGAGCCGCTCGGCAGTGCCACGATGTACAGGGACTGCGCCGGACCCAGCAGCACGGCACTCGATCCAGTGGGATCTGCCTCACCCAGCTCGAAGGTGCCGGCAGTGGTGACGCTCTCCCCGAACTGCGCCGCGCCCGGAATTCCTTCGATGGCTCGCAGGGTCTTGTCTTGCGCGTTCCACGCGTAACCCAGCCGAGGAGGAGCAGCAACCGTCAGTGAAGTTGCCGGAACAGATGCACTGTTGGCGGCAGTCCGTACACCCGCACCGCAACCGGCAAGTGCGAGCAGTGCGCTGCCTGCCAAAAGCACTGCCACTGTTCTTGCGTGCGAGTAAGACGCATTCCCAAACAACATGCACATAGTGGTTCCCAGCTGAAGATGCA
This sequence comes from uncultured Terriglobus sp., assembly GCA_964242065.1. Classification (GTDB taxonomy): domain Bacteria; phylum Acidobacteriota; class Terriglobia; order Terriglobales; family Acidobacteriaceae; genus Terriglobus. Next base: position 56,347 of record CAXTBQ010000005.1, read on the forward strand.
GATGGCTTCGGGTGTGTGTTGCAAGGGTACACTACGCGCGCCATGGAGCAGCGTCAAGATGAAACTGAGCGTGCCCAGTGACGAGGTCTACGGCCTTTGCTGGAGTGCAAAGGTCAGGGCGCAAGATCCTGGTCCTCTCAGGAGAAGATCGATAGAAAGCGACGGCTATAGAATTCGCTTTGATTGCAACCCGGCAGTGCGTTGCGACTTGAAAGTGAGCCGATACTGAATGCCTCTCGCAAACTGTGTACGAAATGTTTCCTCCATCGCTAAAGCATTCCGTCGGATGATCCCGGTGGCTGCTCTCGCCTTTCTGGTTGGCACGGCCATCCACCATCCGACGTTAGCGGCTGCGCAGGCAGTGAAGGCCGCAGCAGACACGCCCCATGCCTACACCGCGGATGAACTACAGAGCACGTTTCCGCCTTCGGTTTACTTCCAGGGCAGAAGCGCACCGCTGCAACTCAGGAACGCAGCTGCCATCCGGTTCGCTGGCGATGCCATCTTCTTTGCGGGGCTGGTGGATAGCAGCGGCTATGCCAGCAGCATTCAGGAGAAATACCAAATGTATCTCATCGCCGAACGGCCCGTGCTGATCGGCGGCAAACTGCTGCAGGCTGGAGCGTATGGCGCCGGCTTCGTAGGAGATCGCTTCCTGGTGATGGATATTGGCGGCCGCACGATCGCGGAGGGGCAGGTACAGAATGATGCGAAGCTCGCTCGGCCACGCCCGCTGCAGTTGGTGCAAGCGAACGGCACCGGCGCAAAGCTCTACCTCGGTAGACGGTGGGTGTCTGTTGAGATAAGCCGCTGAGCGGCGTGCGCGCAGCGGCCTATTTAACCGGCGCGAGCTTGGGCGTGGTGTCTGCCTGTGTCTCCTGCACCAGCTTCAGTTCGCGCGCTGCATCCGCAGAGCGGCCCAGGGTACGGAAAGTCTGCGCCAGCAGGTTGTGTGTCATGTAATTCGCCGGGTCCATACGCTCTGCCCGCTGCAGAAAAGTCAGGGCGGCAACAGCGTCGTCTTCCTTCAGGGCGACTTTGCCAAGCAGGATGTACGGCCCGGTGCTGTTTGGTTCCAGCAGCACTGCTTGTTGCAGCAGTCGCCGTGCTTCAGGGTAGTTGCCCTGGCGGGTGTACGCATCGCCCAGCCGCTCATACGTGCTCGGCTCCAGCGGGTTTGTCTCGCGCTCCTGCTGAAACTCGGCGATCGCGATGTCCACGTGATTCTGTGCGAGCGCAATTTCACCGAGCAGTTCATGTGCCATGGGCAGGTGCGACTCCAACTTCACCGCCTCCTCGGCAAACCGTTGTGCTACGGGCAGATACTCCCGCCGCAGAAGCATGCGGGCTGCCAGGAGGTATGCGGAGGCGGAATCCGGCGACAAACCGTACTGTGCCGCATAGGCGTGCCGCGCGTCATCGTATCGGCGAGTGTCCACGTAGCAAAGGGCCAACACATACCACGGAGAAGATTTGGTCTGGACGTCTGCTGCTTTAGCCGCTTCCAGCAGGGGAATGGCTTCTGCAGGCCTGCCCAGACGGAACAGTGTCAGGCCGCGCATCTGGCTGGCCTCGGTGTCTTGGGGGTTTGCTCGCAACGCCATCGCGAAAGCCTTGTCCGCATCCGGCAAGCGATCCAGATCGTAGTAGGCCAGACCACGCGCCGTTTGGACCTTGGATGAAGCCGGAGCCTGGCTGTCGAGCAGCCGCAGCGCCTCCTCACCCCTGCCAGTGTTTGCAAGCCTGCGTGCCTCGCTGATGACCTGTGCACCGCTTCGCGGTGATTGGTCCTGCGCTGGCGGAGACGCGAAGCACGTAGCAATGTACAGGACGAGCGTGAACGAAAGGAAGCGCATGCGGGCAGGCCTGGCAAAAAACTGCAGAACAAAACAGGGAAGAGCCGGGGGCTCTTCCCTGACATTGTCGCGAGTTGAAGGTTAGAAGTTGAACCTGCCTGAGAACACCATTTGGCGCGGGTTGGATGTTCCGTTCGGAAATGCTCCGGAAGTGATCGTGCCGCCGCTCTCCAAGGTACCGTTCGGAGTTCCCCAGTTGATATGGTTGAAGGCGTTTAGCCCATCCGCACGCAACTGGAAGGCCATAGATTCACGAATCGGAAAGTTCTTCTGGACCGATATATCTGCATTGAAGAAGTGTGGTCCGAAGAATTGATTCCTTCCTGCTGTACCGATTGTGTCCAGTGCAGGTGCAGTGAACCCGTAAGGATTGTTCGCAAGCGTGGCCGCCGGATACCACGTGAGCCCACCGTTCGGCGTGCCAGATACTTTCTTTTGGAAGTTGCTGGCATTGCCATTCACATAACCCGGAGCGCTGCCTGGAACCCAAGTACCTGACTGGTTCGAAGTGATGGTGAAAGGCAGGCCGCTGGAGTAGTTGATGACGGGGTTGATTTCGAATCCGCTGACCAACTGATTCACAAACCCCTTGGCGTTGCCCAAGACGGCTTTGTTACGCCCAAACGGAAGCTGAAACAACCCATAAACAATGACCTGCTGACGACGCAGAGCGCTGTCGTTGCCCCGGACGGCTCTCCGGCTCCAGGTTGAGAAGCCGGAAGCTTCGCTGATGGCCTGCTGCCAGGCGTAATTGGCATTCAGCGTAATCCCATGCGCCATGGTCTTGGTTAGTGTTGCTTGCAGCGCGTTGTAATGCGTGTCCAGGTCATCGCCGAAGTAGGTGACCCCCTGAGTCCAGCCGCAACCGCCGTTTGCAGCCAGAACTCCGCCGCTTGCGGCGTAGGCCGGATCGGAGCAAGCCGCGAGCTTGCCGCCGTAGAAGCGCTGAAGCAGAACCTGCTGAGCGGTGCCGCCGTTTGCGGCAACTCCCAGATAGCCTCCTGCCGTGGTCGTGGCCGACACGGTCGGATCGTAATGGAGTGTTTGTCCCGTTACGCTGTAAGCCGCCGGCAGAGAGATCGCAGATTCGTTTGGATTGGTCGTGTTGCTGGATGCATCCCCAAACGTATGCGTACCTTTGTTCCCAACGTAAGCGATGGTCATCGAAAGAGTTGGTGTCAAACTCTGTTGAAGACTGGCGTTCCATGCGTCTAGTGTTGGAAGCCGCAGGGTTGTTGGGCGAGACCTCGAACTAACCAGATTTCCCGGATTTGGCAGGTTGCCCGAACTTGGGACTGATGTTACAGGTGGAGCTGTGGGTCCGGTCGCAAGATTGAACGCGTATGCCACATTGGTGGCGTTGTCATTGCCAAGGCTCTGATTGGCAAGAACCGGCAGGTTTTGCGTGGCGGAGTGGCCGAAAATTGAGCCAAACACCCCGATGTCAAAACTGCGTCCATAACCCGCGCGGAACACAGTTTTATCGTTGATCTGATAAGCAATGCCGATGCGCGGATTATAGGTGTTCTTGGCGATAGATTGGCCCATATTGCTGCCGTAGCTGCCATAGCCGGCGACCTGCAGGTAGCCGGTTGCAAGGTTCAGCAGCGCGCCATTTCCCTTGCCGTTCACGACTTCAGGAAAGTACATCTCGTAGCGCAACCCATAGTTCATGGTCAGCTTTGCACTGGCGCGCCACGTATCTTGCGCGTAGAAGAAGACGCGCTTCTGGAACTCTTTCGCGTTCGTGGTGGTGCTCGCATACCGCTGAAAGCCCGTAACATCACCGAGCACAAACGTAGCGAGTCCAAGGCCCTTGTTTCCGTTACCGGCACCCGTCGGACCTGTGCCGAAGCGCAGTTCGCCTGTGCGGTTGTTATCGCTGGGCACTCGCAAATTGCGGGCGTAACGCAGGTCGGCTCCAAACTTGATGGAGTGGTTGCCGAGAACACGGGTCCAATTGTTCGCGAGCTGATACTGGTCTTCGTGCTCTGCGAGTGCGCAGTTGCAACGGTTCACACCGAGACCCGAGCCATACTGCACACCACCAGGCGAACCAAAAGAGTTCGCGTCTGTGATGCCAAACGATGGAGCACCGCTTGTAAAGTTAGACCCTGTGTTCAGGCCGGGTATGCCTAGCTGGGTTGCAAATGCGACATTCTGGTCGTATTTGCTTGTTGTGATGCCGTAGCGGAAATACCCCAACCGAACGTCCGTGACCCATTTGTCAGAAAGCGCAACGTCAACACCGGCCGCAGCGCTATCGTTTGCTCCAAGTGATGTGCCGCCATAGCCGCCGAGACCGAAGCCTGCGCCGCCCGCGGGCCCGAAGATCGTCGTGCCGGTCAGCGTATCCGTGAAGCGGCTGAAGCGGCCGAATACGTGGGTCCGGCCAGAGGCCTGCCAATCACCACGAGCGTCCCATTGATCGCTGTTGAAGCCGCCGATTCCGCTCTGCGAGTAGTTCGAGGTAAGACCACCGTTTGATCCAGTCGCGTTCGGAGCGTAGGGCTGCAGAAGCCGTAACAGCGCAAGAGCCTGTGAGGACAATTGGCCGGTTGGAATGATGTTGTTAGTAAAGGGAGCAGCAGTGTTTGGCTGTCCTGCGACGGATCCCGCACCGTAAATCAGCTGGTTCGTCGAAGTAGAAAAGTTGCCGCGTGCAAGGTTTGCGTATTCGTTGAAATCGCAGCCGGCGATACCACTCGCGGAGGTCGCTGTGCCAAGACAGGTTGCGATCAGGTGCGCGGTCGGATCCGTCACAAGATTCG
>CAXTBQ010000005.1:60983-78427 GCA_964242065.1 uncultured Terriglobus sp.
CCTTTTGTCGTGCGCCCTGATAATCTCCGAAGAAAAAGACCTTGTCCTTGATAATGGGACCGCCGATGGAACCACCGAACTGATTCTTCAGGCCCGCCGGGAAATTTGAATTAGGGCCCTGCGAGAACGGATCTTTGGCCAGGTTCGCATTTGAGGTGCGATAGTCGAACAGCGATCCATGGAAGGCATTGGTGCCGGACTTTGTCTGCGCGGTAACAACAGATGAGACAGCCTTACCAAACTCAGCGTCAAAGTTCTGCGTTGTGATCTTCGTCTCGGATAGCGAATCGGCATTCGGATTGATGACGATAATGCCAAGGATCGGGTCCTGATTGTCCGTGCCGTCCAGCTGGAATGCGACGCCGGCGAAGGCCTGGCCGTCGACTTCGATCTGCTTCGATCCCTGCGGATTCTCGCTGGCGGCGTGTGACCAGCCAAGCTGTTGCGCACCCGGCAGCAGGAGCTGAAGATTTGTGAAATTGCGGTCGGGAATCGGCAGGTCGACGATTTCCTGAGAGGTCAGGGTGGTGGACACATCGGCACGGTCGGCCTTTAGCAGCGGCACCGCGTCCGCGCTCACATTGACCGTCTCACCCGCCGAGCCGACTTCCAGGGCTGCGGTGACCTTGATGGAAGTATCTGCGAAGACGCGGATGCCGCTCTGTTGGAATGTCTTGAAGCCAGTGGATTGAACCTTAACCGTGTATTCGTCCGGGATCAGGTGGTCGGCTGTGAAGTCGCCGCTGCTGTTCGCCTTGATCGTCTGTGAGGTGCCTTTCGCGACGTCGGTAACAACGATGTCCACGTTAGGGACGACCGCGCCCGTGTTGTCCGTGACGGTTCCGTAGATGGATCCGTACACGGCTTGCGCGTGGATCATGTGCATTGGCGCCAGCAGGGCTGCTCCGGCCAGCAACACATTCGCTTTTCTCATGCGTGTGCCTCTCAATAAAACTGCAGTAGACGTTGAACGTAGGCGACCTCAACCGCTTCGCGACACGTATTTAGCTTCCTTCGAGTCGTCCGGAACATTAGCCGGGGTCCCACCAAATTGTCAACACGGATCTCAAACTTTTGGTGGAAAAGCTGACATGACAGCTTTCTGGTGCACCGGAAGGGAGTGGTTCTACACTTGCTGTGCCATGAACCGCCCACTGAGAGCACGTTCAACCTTTGTCAAACTCCGCTGCGGAGTGGCTGCTGCGACAGTCGTACTCTCTGGTGCGATCCATGCGCAGGGCGGCCCTGCAGTATCCAAGTCCGCACACGCACAGGAGTTGTTTCAGAGCGGCAGCCGTGCCTTTCAGACGGGTGATCTGCGCCAGGCGCAAGAAGATTTTGCAAAGCTTGTGCAGGAAGCGCCTAATGTCTGGGCAGCGCATACGGCGCTGGGCGATGTTCTGCTGGCGCAGGGCAATGCAGCGGGCGCGGCGGCGCAGTTTCAGCAGTCTTTGAAGATTCATCCGCATGACATCCAAACCTTGCTGGGGCTGGGAGTGGCAGAGCACGCGCTTGGCCGCGACAAGGTGGCTGTAGGTGCTTTCCACGAAGCGTACACGGCTGCCGGAGCGGCTGCGCTGGGTGCACAGGAAACCGCCGCCTATGCTGCTGCAACCTTCGCCGAAGGGGATCGTGCAGCAGCGGAGCCACTCTTGCAGGAAGCATTGGAGCGCTCCCCGGGCAACGCAGAGAAAGCGCTCCTTCTTGACACATTGGGCATGGTGCAGGCGCAGCTTGGCCATCTGCCGGATGCCCGAAGCACGTTCGAGCAGGCCATCGCGGCCGATCCCAACCGGGCTTTAGCGCACGCTCACCTGGGCTCTGCGGAACTGGCGCTGAACCATGCCGCTGCCGCGCAACCAGAACTTGAAGCAGCTGTCCGTCTTGGTGACCAGTCCGTGTCCACAACGGTTCAACTGGGCCGTGCCCATTTCGCTCTGGGCAACTACGACGCCGCCATACACGTGGAAGAACAAGTATTGAAGCGGGTGCCGAATCTGTTTGAGGCACAGTATGCGCTGGCGCTCGCACTGCAGGCTGCCGGGCGCGTCGATGACGCCGTTCCGATCTTTGCACGGGCTGCCGAATCCCATCCGGCGTCCGCGGAACTGCTTACGAACTACGCACTGGCGCTGGTGCAGAAGGGTGACGCCCCCGCAGCACTGCAGGTGTATGAAAGAGCACTGGCCGCAGGAACCCCGTCCGCCACTCTTCGAGAAGACATGGGCGTGGCGTACCTGCAGCAGAATGACATTGAGCACGCCGTGGAGCAGTTCCGCTCGGGCCTGCTAAACGACCCAGACAACGTGCACCTGCACTATGACTTGGGCCTTGCATACAAGCTGAAGGACGACGTCGCCGCCGCGGAAGCGGAGTTGCGCAAAGCCGAGGAGCTGGACCCCCAACTGCCTGACCCGCCCTACACGCTTGGCGTTCTGCAAATGCAACGGGGCGAGTTTGTTGAGGCAGGAGCTCAGCTGCAAAAAGCAGTTACGCTACAGCCGTCGAACGGTGAAGCCTGGTCGCTGCTGGGCAGCGTGTACAAGCAGGCGGGGGATCTGCCCAACGCCACGGCGGCGCTCCGAAGAGCGATCAGCCTGCAGCCCGACCAACCCAGTCCGCACGTCACCCTGGCAGCAGTGCTTACGGAGAGCGGCGATCGCGAAGGTGCATCCGCGGAGCGAAAGATTGCAGCGGACCTAAGCCGCACTGCGGTGGGTCACCAACGGGCGGAGTTCTCCCTGAAAAGCGGCCGGGCGCTTATGGAACAGGGTAAGTTGCAGGAAGCTCTGGTGCAGTTCCAGGCTGCTGTGAGCGCGGAGGCCAAATCTTCGGCGGCACACCTGGCTCTGGCGGACGCGCTGACGCGGGCCGGTCGCACGGACGAAGCAAAGGCAGAGCGCGAAAAGGCAAGCCTTCTCGCCGGAACAGCAGCGACGGCAAACTGAGAGCGGCGTTGTCTAAGCTGGAGAGGCCGCCGTATACTCTGCCCCGGATGCTAACTTTGCGAACTTGCTGTCGGAAGGTGCTTCAAGGTGAGGCATCGAGCCTGCAATGCGTGGTTCGGGCATGAGGGGGTCGCGGCGGAGCTTTCTTCGCTCCCTTTCGCGCACGGCCCTGGTTCTACCGTTCCGTGACGTTCTTGCGCTCGCGATCAGCCCGCAGCAGCAGGGCAGCGGTAGTTCACGGCCGGAGTACCATGCGCCTTCGCGTCCGGCACCGAAGCTCGCCCAATCACCGGTTAAGGGCACGCCGCTCGGATTCAGCTTTGTCGATGTCGCGGAGAAGAGCGGCCTGCATGTGAAGACCACCTATGGTGGGGAGCACAAGAACCGCTATTTGCTGGAGACCACAGGCTGCGGCGTCGCATTTTTCGACTACGACAGCGACGACTGGCTCGACATTTTTCTGGTCAACGGTTCCCGCCTGGAAGGTTTCCCAAAGGGTCAGGAACCAGTCTCACGGCTTTTCAAGAACAACCGCGACGGCACGTTCACGGACGTCACCCTGAGTAGCGGCCTGGGGCGTGCGGGTTGGGGCCAGGGTTGCTGCGTGGGCGACTACAACAATGATGGGCACAACGATCTTTTTGTCTCGTACTACGGGCAAAACGTTCTATGGAAAAACAACGGAAACGGTACGTTTACCGATGTGACCGCGAGGGCTGGACTTCTTCAGGAAAAGGTGCGCTGGAACTCCGGCTGTGCCTTTCTTGACTACGATCGCGACGGGCATCTCGATCTCTTCGTCGCCAACTACATCGATTTCGATATTAAGACCGCGCCTCTGCCAGAGGCTGCCGGTTGCGCTTACAAAGGCATCCAGGTCGCCTGCGGCCCGCCTGGGCTGGAAGGTGGCAAGAACATCCTCTACCGCAACAATGGAGACGGCACGTTTACTGACGTGAGCGAAAAGAGCGGGGTGCTCAACACGGTTGGCACCTACGCGTTGAGTGTGACTGTGGCGGATCTGGATAACGATGGCTGGCCTGACATCTATGTGGCAAATGACTCCACGGCAGCAACCTACTATCGGAACCAGAAGGATGGCACCTTCAAGGACGAAGCCATCGAGAGTGGAGTCGCCTACTCTCCCGATGGCAAACCCCAGGCGGGCATGGGCGTAAGCGTTGGCGACTTCAACCGCGACGGCCTGCTCGATATTGTGAAGACCAACTTCGCCGGGGACACAGACTCGCTTTACCTCAATCTAGGTGATGGCACCTTTGAGGATCACACCTACCTTTCAGGCCTGGGACTGAACACCCGTTACCTAGGCTGGGGCGTTGGCTTTTTCGATCCCGATAACGATGGTTGGCCTGACATCTTCATCTCCAACGGCCATGTGTATCCAGAGGTGGAGGGATCGCACATCGAAGCTCCCTATGCGGAGCACAAGTATCTCTACCGAAATCTACGGACCGGCCAGTTTGAGGAGGTTACGGACTTGGCAGGTCCAGGCATCACCGCACCCGCAGCGGCCCGTGGCTGCGCCTTTGGCGATTACGACAACGATGGCGACGTGGATGTAGTGGTGAATTGCATCAACGCTGCTCCGCAGTTACTGCGTTGTGATACCGTCGGGCCCACGCCGGCAAGCCCCCGTCACAACTGGATCAAGATCCGCTTGGTGGGCGTCAAGAGCAATCGCACCGGCATCGGCTCTCGCGTTGTGGTCACCGCGGAAAATCAGCCCGGCAACCCGCTGCGGCAGGTGGACGAAGTTCGATCGGGCGGCAGCTACTACTCGCAGAACGATCTCCGCCTCCACTTCGGGCTCCAGTCCGCGGTGAAGGCGGGCAGCGTCGAGATTGAGTGGCCGTCCGGTACCAGAGACGTTCTCAAGGACCTGCCGGCAAACAGCCTGTACGTCGTACAGGAAGGCGGTAAGTTGCTGAAGACCATGCCGATGGGCCCGCAGTTACCGGCAGGACCGGCAACGTGAAACGATTTGGCTCCTTCATGCTGGTCCTGCTGCTGGCAGCGAGCTGCATTGCACAGAAATTCTCCGCACCCTATCCTGTCGATCCGGCTCACGCAGGGCCGGCCTGGTTTGTCGATGTGGCGGCCCGCGCAGGCCTGACAGTCCGGAATGTGAATGGGAGCGCGGTCAACAAGCAGTACATTCTCGAATCCACGGGGTCCGGTGTGGCCATCATCGATTACGACGGCGATGGTTGGCCCGACATCTTTCTGGTCAACGGACAAGCCCTGAAAAGTGCGGATGGCAGCAAAACACAGCCGACCGGGCACCTGCTCCGCAACCAGCATGACGGTACCTTTCGCGATGTGACAGTGGAAGCTGGGCTGGCGCAAACGGGCTGGGGCCAGGGAGCGTGCGTAGGCGACTACGACAACGATGGATTTCAGGATCTGTTTGTAACCGGCTACGGTCACAATCGCCTCTACCACAACCTGGGAAACGGTCGCTTTGCCGATGTAAGCAGCGGAGCAGGCGCGTCCGGTACGGGCAGGGAATGGGGTACGGGCTGCGCCTTCATCGATTACGACCGTGACGGACGCCTGGATATTGCCATCGCAAACTACGTTCACTTCGACCTGGCCTCGACACCGAAACCGGGCGAAGTGGCGGGCTGCATGTGGAAAGGATCGGCGGTAATGTGCGGTCCACGCGGTCTGCCCAGCGCGCCCAACATACTGCTGCACAACGAAGGCGGCGGACGCTTTCACGATGTCTCGAGCACTAGCGGTATCGAAAAGACAGCGGGCCACTATTGCTTCAGCGTGACCACGCTGGACTACAACGAGGACGGCTGGCCCGATATATACATGGCCTGCGATTCAACACCGTCCGTACTCTATCGGAACAATCGGAACGGCACGTTCACAGACGTGGCCTCAGAAATAGGCGTGGCCTACAACGAAGACGGTCGCGAGCAGGCCGGCATGGGCGCGACCGCCGCAGATTATGACGGAGACGGCCACCTGGACCTGTTCAAAACGAACTTCTCCGATGACACCTCGACGCTGTATCACGCGTCGGGTGACGGTTCCTTTGCGGACGCGACCTCCATTGCGGGTCTCGCCATTAACTCGGAAGCTCTTGGCTGGGGAACCATGTTTGCCGATGTGGACAACGACGGCTACCCTGACCTGCTGGTGGTGAATGGTCACGTCTACCCGGAAGTGGATGGAGCGCAGCTGGGTGCAACCTTCAAAGAACCCCGGTTCCTTTACCGCAATCTGCACAACGGCAAGTTCCAGGACATCTCGAAGACTGCAGGCCCGGGGCTGGTGGAGCCACTCTCCGGACGCGGCCTGGCAATCGCCGATCTGTGGAACGATGGCCGGCTCAGTGCCGTGGTGAACAATCTGAGCGACCGTCCGCTCCTGCTGGTGAACCTGGCAGGCACGGCGAACCACTGGTTGGGATTGACCCTGGTGGGTACCCGATCGAACCGTTCCGCCATTGGCGCTCGAGTGACCTTGCACGGCACAGAGAATGGCAAGGAGCGGGTGTGGGTGGATGAAGTGCGGTCCGGGTCAAGCTACAACAGTTCCAGCGATCTCCGGTTGCATGTGGGCCTTGGAAGCGACGCAAGGCTGGCCTCGGTAGCCGTTCGTTGGCCGAATGGTGACGAAGAAGCGTTTCCGGTTCCGGCGGTAGACCGTTTCACCATGCTCACGGAAGGCGCAGGAAAGCCGCTTACTTCGAAGTAGATGGAGGCGGCGCTGCGGAGGAAGCAGGTGGCAGTGATGGCGCCTTGTACCTCGACTCCGGACCTTTGGGCTTACCTTTCCACGCATCCGCACCGCGCAGGAACTCAACCACGCGCGCAATTTGCGGCCCGTCAAGGATTTCGCCGAACGGCGGCATGGTCTGCCCTCCATTTGTGATCTGCTGAACCATCTGCGCGGCCGTGGTCTGCTTGCGCACAGACCGGAGGGACGGCGCGTTTTCTGTACCCAGGCCGGTTTCGCCGTGGCAATGCGTACAGCCCGCTGTAGCGAAGATCTGCGCGCCGGTAGCATCTGTCGGCGTTTGAGCGTGAAGAGAGATAGCGGCGGTCAGCAGGGCCACGGCGAGAGCAGGGAACGAGCGCATTCGCTTCACGGTACCTGTTGGGAAGGCAGGTTGTCCGCGGTAATATTGGCGGCTTTGGCTATGCCGTGCTCGTCCAGGTCATGCGTGTGCCATACGACGGATTCCTGCGTGATCTCACTGTGTTTGCGAAGGTACTCCAGCGCGTAGGTGCTGGCGGAAGGATCGTCTTTCTGGTCGGCGAAGTAGGCTGCCTGCACGGCTGCCTTGTCCTTCATGCCCAGGCGCCGGTAGAGGATGGCAAGGTTGTAGTGCGCGGCAAGGTCATCCGGGTCGATGGACTGGACTGTCTCATATTCCGCCCGGGCTTCCGGGTACATGTGCTGCTGGTAATAGCTGAAGCCCAGCTCGCGGTGAGCGTCGCGTGAGCGCGGGAATTGCTGCACCACCTTCTGCAGGCTCACGATGGCCTCGTCCACCTGCCCGGCATTCCGCTGGATCAGGGCCAGGTAGTAGAGCGCCCGCGCGCCGTTGGGCGCGAGCTGCAGAGCCTTCCGCAGGCTGGGCAGCGCCTCGTTGTAGCGTTCCCACTGAATCTCGGAAATGGCAACATTCGTGTACCCGTCAGCGTAGTCCGGCCGCAGACGCGTTACCTGCTGGAATGCGTGTACGCTTGCGGCGTACTGCTGCGCGTCCAGCAGTCCGACGCCAAAGTTGTTCCAGCGCATCCACTCGGGAATGTCCGTCTTCTCCGGCGGGAGAGGCTGATTTACGCCGGATTTCAAAGTCCGCGACGTGGCAACCATGTCGACGATTGGCTGCTGGTAGCCCTTCTTCACCGCGAAATCCACGAAGTGCTGGTCGAACCGACGGTAACGAACCGTTGCCGTGACGGTTACGGCAGCGTCGGCTTGCCTGGGCATGGTGAAGCTATAACGCACAACCTGGGAGCGCCCGCTCTGAATCGTGTTGTTGTAGGCAAGAACGCGGTTATTCCATACCTGGTGAAGATCGTTCAGACCACCTTCCTTGTTGATCAGGCGGTTGGTAAAGCTATGGGCAGAGGGGTCCAGGTCGCCCGAGGGCTGGATGCCGCCACTTTGCGCGACAACCTTGCCGGAGGCATCTTTTACCGTGAAATCCACCCAGCTCTCATACATGTCGCGCTGTTCGGGCACGTGCGAGTGGGCTGCACCCTTGTTCTGGATGACGACGGAGACGGTCACCTTCTGAGCGGGGGCCAGGGTGAATTTCTTCAGCCCCAGCGGCGCGACTGCGGCGTCCGGTGCGCCATCGCACTCCACGGCGAACAGATCGACATTAAAGACGCTGTTCTGCAGGAACTCCTTGACGCGCCGGCCCTGCTCTTCAAAGCCGTAATACTGTGGAATCAGGGTATTGGCTCCGAGCCAGCGGTGGCTTGCCAGTTGGCCCTGCTTCGCGCCGGGATCGCGAGAGGTGATTGCCTCGCGATTCATATGGCAGGTCTCGCAGGTAGAGACTGTGTCTTTCCGATAGAAGGGAAGGGGCGACTGCTTGGCAAAGCTGCTGTTCTGCCACTCGTCGTACGGCGTCATGGCCCGCTGCCATTTGTAGCCGTTCAGTTCGTGCGGAAGCGCGGCCTTGTGGCAACCCGCGCAGAATTCGCTGGTCCGGTAAAACGGCTTCATCACTGCGGCCGAATGCCGGTCCAGGTGCGCAAGGATCTCGCCGTCTGAAACCTGCCGCGTGATCGGCGCGCCGTTTTCATCCAGCAGCACCGCGGGTGTTCCAAGCACGTAGCTGCCAGTGCCGCGCAGATCGACCTTCTGGATGCTGTGGCATACGGCGCAGGTCACCCCGTCCTGATCGTAGGGGCGCTTCCTGGAGCCGGATTGTGGGCCGCCCTGGGTCAAAACGCCCGCCGCCATCGCGATCGGATCGTGACAACCCTCACAGTGGCGCGAGTACTCGATGCCCTTGGTGCTGTTCAGCAGATCCACATTCTTCAGGTACCAGGGTGCCCGGTTGCTGTTGCTGTGGGCAGACTGCCGCCACTGCTTATGCGACTCCTGGTGGCAATGTCCGCAGTACTGTGCGGTCGGGAAATCCTTGGGATCGAAGAACTGACCGTCGTCCGTCATCATGTTCGACGGCAGGAAGGGCTGGTCCTTGCCGTACCGGTAGTTGTACGTGGCGGCGATCTTCTGGTTATAAGCCTTGCGTGCATCCGCGTGCGCGTCAGCCTCGCTGCCCGCTCGAACCGTGCTGCCCACAAAGCAGCAAAGCGGCAGCAGAACAGCGAGCAAGCCCACAGCCATGCGAATTCGGGTTGTGAAAAGTCGTTCCACGGAGAAGCTAAAAAATAATCGTAGAACAGCCCTACGCGGCTTGTCACTCCAACTTAAGGCTGACTTTTGCCTGCAACTTGCCTACGCGGACGGTCCGAGCCGGGTGCTCACAACGTCGTCTCACGCAGAATGGTCGCGGCGGCAATCTGGCGGGAAGTTACAATGGGGCGCACAAGCAGCCAAGGTTCTGCGCGTTTTCTGGCGCTGCCCAACGGATAGCCGGTATGAAGCAAGGAAACGGGCCTGCACTGACAGCCGGCCAAGCTCAGAAGAAAGCACCACTGCATCGCACCATCTACGAGTCCGTGCTCGCGTCCATCCGAACGGGTGAGTACCGCAATGGAGATCGCCTGCCCAGTGAAGCAGACCTGTGTAAGCGGTTCGGTGCCTCACGCATTACGGTAGCCAAGGCGATTCAGAGCCTGCAACTGGAGGGCATGGTTCTCCGCCGACCCGGTTCCGGCAGCTATGTACAAGCTCTACCCGTAGCAACAAGTTACCAGTTTGGCCTGCTGATTCCAGAGCTGGGCAGCACCGAAATTTTCGAGCCCATCTGCCAGGGCATCATGCGCTCCCCGCAAGCCAAGTCCCATTCTTTAATTTGGGGTCATACATCCCGCGATGATGACGGCCGCGAGGACACCGCGCTCACGCTGTGCCGCCAGTTCATCGAGCAGCGGGTGTCTGGCGTCTTCTTTGCGCCACTCGAGTACACAGAAAGCAAGGACCTTGTCAATCAGCGCGTTGTGGCGGAACTACGCCAGGCGGGCATTCCCATTGTTCTGCTCGATCGCTGTTATCTCGTGTATCCGGTAAGGTCGAACCTCGACCGCGTTGGTATTGACAATCATCGCGCAAGCTTTATGGTGACGCAGCACGTCTGGGACCGGGGCGCTCGCCGGATCATTTTTCTGGCGCGCAAGCGGTCGGCCACGACCATGGTGGAGCGAGTGTCCGGCTACTTCTCCGCGCTTCGTGAAAGCGGCTCAGAGTACGCGGGCAAGGCGGTCTTTGGTGATGCAGCAGACGCCGAGTTTGTCCGCCGCGCAATCGAAGAGGAGGGCGCTGACGCCGTGGTATGTGGAAACGACCTGACGGCAGCACGTCTGATGCGCACGCTCATCGGTATGGGGACCAGAGTCCCTGAGCAGGTTCGTCTGGTGAGCTTTGATGATGTGAACTACGCGAAGTTCCTGCCGGTCCCGCTGACAACCATCCACCAAAACTGCGACAAGATTGGTGAAGCCGCGATAGAACTGATGCTGGACCGGATCGCCGAACCTTCCCGGCCTGGCATCGATGTGCAGGTACCCTTCGAATTGGTAGTTCGGGAGTCCTGTGGCCAGCCGGTGCACGGCGATTCACAGGCGGCCTGAAGCCGCACTCCGATCCGGTAGAAGGCGATCCTGAATGCTTACATGGCGAACACTCACGGCGTTCCTCATCCTAGGCGTCATCGCGTCTGCTTGCGCAGCCCAAGTACCTGAGCCGCCTGGGCCGCCGCTCGCTGCGCCTTTTCTGCACTTCGACAAGGGCCCGCTTACCATTTCACAGCCGGCCATCCCTTCTCACCCTTTTACCGTCACCGGCAAAGGCGGGGCGATCCTGGGCATGCAGGACGGCACGGTGGAGCTTTGGCAGTTTCCACTAAAGTTCTTCAGCGGCCTTCACCTGCGGGCCGAAGTAGACGGCTACGGTGTACCGATCGACCTGAACAGCTACGCCGCGGCCCTGGACGTGAGTCCGGATCACACGACGCTGACTTATTCGCATTCCGCGCTCACGGTACGGCAGCACATGTTCGTTCCCTCCAGCGGCGAAGAGCAGGGCGGCGTGATCGTGTTCGAGATTCGATCGATCAAACCTGTCTTGCTCACTGTGTCCCTGACCCCGGCCATGGTGCTGCAGTGGCCCGCCCCGCAATGGGGCCAGCCGGGGTGGGGATGGAAGCAGATGGGAGCGGATGGGGGCGCGTACACCGTCGCCACTGACAATCCGGAGCTGTTTGGGTTGATCGGCATGCCGGGCAGCACCGTCGGGGACGTTTCGCCGTACCAGGAGCACCCGCACACGGTGCCTTTGGAGTTCCGGCTGCGATTCGATCCTGCGAAGGACAATGGCAAAATGTATCCGCTGCTGTGCGAAACCGCGCGGCCCGGGGAACGCAATAATGCCGCCGGGCAGTTGCTGCTGCAGCAGCGCATGTCGGAGCGGAGCGCACATCTGGAGGCTGCGTGGTCTGCCACGCAGCTCTACTACGCGCACTTCTTTGACACACGGCTGCAGGCTCACACGCCTGACCCGGAGCTTGACAAGGCAATTGCTTGGGCGGAACTGGCTATCGACAAGGCACAGGCGACCAGCGCGACCGGAGAAACCGGCCTGGTGGCGGGTTGGTTTCCGGCGTACGACTCTGCTCGGCCGGGCTTTGGGTGGTATTTCGGCCGCGACACATTGTGGTCACTCTTTGCCATCGACAGCTATAGCGATCGGGACCTTGCGAAGCGCGCGTTGGAGTTCCTGATCCGCCGTCAGCGGGCGGATGGCAAGATGATGCACGAGTTTTCCCAAACTGCCGACCTGCTCACCGGCAACATGGCATGGGCCAAGCTCGAGTACGAGTATGCAGCCGCAGATGCGACCCCTCTGTACCTGCTCGCCATGCAGGATTACATCCGAAGCACGGGCGACCTCTCGTTCCTTAAGGAACATTGGCCGGGGGTTAAGCTGGCCTATCACTTCCAGCGGACGCATGACTCGGATGGTGACGGCGTTTACGACAATAGCCAGGGCACGGGGTGGGTGGAAAGCTGGCCGCCCAAGGTGCCGCACCAGGAAATGTACCTGGCTGCGCTGGACCGCGATAGCTCCGCTGCAATGGCAGTGATGGCCGGATGGATGCAGGATGAGCCGCAGCAGCAGGAGGCCGCCGCCGCTGCAACCAGGCTGGCAGCCAGTGTGGCCGCGTACGGAGCGTCCGATCACACGTATGCCTTCAGCAAGAACGCGAATGGCACGTTCGATCGTGCGCTAACAATCTACCCCGCCGTGGCACTGTGGCATTCCGCAGCCGGCTTGCCCGCCGCAGACACGATGCTCAACCTGTGGAGTTCGCATAGTTTCACCACGGACTGGGGCACGCGCTCCGTGTCGGAGACCGATCCTGTATACAACCCGATCAGCTATCACCAGGGCACCGTGTGGCCCCTTTTTACCGGCTGGAACGCCATGGCTCAGTACCGTGCGGACCGCCCCATGGCAGGCTACGCAGCGCTGCGGCAGAACGCAGCGCTGACCTGGGTGCAGGACCCCGGAGC
This sequence comes from uncultured Terriglobus sp., assembly GCA_964242065.1. Taxonomy (GTDB): domain Bacteria; phylum Acidobacteriota; class Terriglobia; order Terriglobales; family Acidobacteriaceae; genus Terriglobus. The sequence goes on from CAXTBQ010000005.1 coordinate 73,633, forward strand.
AGTAACGGAACTGCTCTCCGGCCGGTTCTACCAGCCGCTCGGCCGGTCAAGCTCCCATCAGCTCTGGTCATCGGCTATGGTGGTGGCACCGGCAGTGCGCGGGCTGTTCGGCGTGGAGCCAGACGCCCCCACACACACTCTGCATGTGTCACCAAACCTGCCCGCCTCCTGGGGTGAAGCGTCACTTGAGAACGTCCGTGTCGGCGATGCCCTGTTCACACTTCATCTGAGCCGGGCAGGGGACCACTGGCAGGTGTCCGCAGAGAGCGCGCAACCTTCAGTCCTGTGCCTGCGGAAGGTAACAGTGCAAAGCATGCCCTGCGCCGAAAAGGCGTCCGCACGGCACCTGATGTCCATGCCGCTGCCAAAGGTGGAGGCGGAGCTCATCAGCCGGACGAAACCGAGCCTCGGTGACAGCACGCAGGGACCGCGCGTGATCGACGAACAGCGATCGCCGAACTCGCTGGTGCTGCAGGTTGAGGCGCTTCGCGGTAGCGCCGTTCAGCTTCTGATTCGCAGAAACGGCGGGGCACATCCGCGGGCAGAGGGTGGCACACTCACCGGGGATCAGTGGACCGTGACGATGCCCGGTGCGGACCCATCAACAATAGCGCCGCCCGAGGCGGCGGACTTCGTCATAAAAACGGTGAGCCTGCATTGGTGATGTGGCCATGGGGAGCGGGATGTACTTTGCTGGTGTGCGGGTTCTTTTGTGGTGGCATCGTCACAGCGCAGACGAGCGCGACGTTGCACGCAAGAGGCGCTGAGGAGCACGACATCTCCTTTACTGGCACCGGTCCTCTGCCGATGATTGTCCGGCTAGATGGTGAGGCACTGCCGAAGGAGAAGGTGCACACCGCCCCTGCAACGCCTCGGCTCATGTTCCTGCTAGACGCCATCAACAGCTCCCAGGGGGATCTGCTTCAAAGCCAGCGCATGTTGAGTGCCTTTCTCCGCAGCGCGGGCGGAGCGTTGCCCGCAGAAGCGGAGATATGGATTGTGTCTGACGTCGAGCCACGCTTCAGGCAGGCGCGTGCGCCCGGCAGCGCCACGATGGCGCTCGACAAGCGTAGCCTATGGGTGTTCCGCACGACCCCGGGGTATGACGGAGCAGCGCTGGCCGCCGAAGTCGAGTCGTATATGCCGCTGCTGCCGCGATTCCAGATGCTGCCAGGAGGCGCGGCCGAGCAACAACGGCTTTCGCTGGAGGCGCTGAGCTTCATTCTGCAGGTACAAAGCAATCCGCTGGGCAGCCGGTTGCTACTCTATCTCAGCCCCGGATGGCCTGCAGTACATTCCACGTCGGCAGGAGACAACCAGCAGGTCTTCGACTTCGTCGTGTACTTCTCGGACCTGCTGCGCAACAGCGGAGTGGTGCTTTCGCAGATGGCTTTCCCGGCGCTCGGCATCAACCAGGCTCGGGAGCAGTACCGCGACTACCTCAAGCCGCCGCGCACCGCGCGCGAAGCGAACCTGAACGATCTTCTGCTGCCGGTTCTGGTTCACCAGAGCGGCGGCACCGTTTCCTGGTACAGCAATGATTTCGGACCTGGCCTGAAGCAGTTTCTGGCCTTGGCCAACGAAGTGTTCACAATCCGGTTTGCCGCGCCGCCTGCTGGCGGTGGCCTGCGCTTCCATACAGTGGAAACCATGGCACACACGTCCACGGGATTTTATGGGAGATAGGTGGCACCATTTGCGGATCATGGTCTCGCTGATCCTTCCGGCGCTGGTGCTCGGCCTGCTCGGTGCAGCGGCTGGGGGCGATGAAGCACAGTTGCCTTCGAACGTCGCGATGGAAGCTCGCCTGCGCGCTCTCTTTGGGGCAACCAATTGGAAGGGCGACCCGAATAAGCCGGACCTGCGTGCCGCTTACTATGCGAAGCTCCTGCTCATGCCGTCGCTCACAACTAAGCAGCGCCTGCAGGTGACCATGGAGATGGCTCGTGAGCGGCTGCGAGCGGGAGACGCCCGCGGAACGCTCGAAGCGCTGGCGCTACCGCAGATCACCGCCGCAGCGGGTGCGGAAGAAGCCGCGGCGCACCAGCTGCGCGCCATGGCTTATCTCCGGTTGGGTGAGGTGGAAAACTGCGCCGCCATGCACGGCGCTCACTCCTGCGTGTTTCCGCTGCGGAAAGGTGGCATCCACCAGTTGCCGGAAGGCGCGCGCGGTGCGGTAGAGGAGTTGCAGTGGGTGCTGGAACGCCAGCCGGAGAATGTTTTGGACCGCTGGCTGCTGAATGTGGCTTATATGCAGCTCGGGCAGTATCCCGCCGGCGTGCCGGCGAAGTACTTGCTGGCGGCAAAGCAGTTCGCATCGGACGCGGACGTCGGCGAGTTTCTGGATCATGCGTCGCTCGCCGGGGTCGATGTAACGAGCCATGCAGGGGGAACCGTCGTGGAGGACTTCGATGGCGACGGTCTGCTCGACATTGCAACATCATCGTCCGGTCCGCTGGATCCCATGCACCTGTTACACAGCCGGGGTGATGGAACATTAGAGGATGTCACGCAGCATACCGGTCTGCAGCATGAACTCGGGGGCCTGAACCTGGTCTCGACCGACTTCGACAACGACGGCCGGCCCGACCTGCTGGTACTGCGTGGCGGCTGGTGGGGCACCTTTGGCAACTACCCGCTTTCGCTCCTGAGGAACCGGGAGGACGGCAGGTTTGAGGATGTCACAGAGCGAGCCGGCCTGCTGCGGATGGCACCTACACAGACAGCGGCCTGGGCAGATTTCGATAACGACGGATGGCTCGACCTGTTTGTGGGCTACGAGTCGACGCCCGGGAATCCACAGCCTTCTGTGCTGTACCACAACAATCACGATGGTACATTCACGGCCTGCAGCTTAGGTCTGCCGGTTGATGCTTTCGTGAAGGGCGTCGCGTGGGGCGACTACAACAACGATGGGCGGCCCGACCTGTACGTGTCAGTCCGCGAGGGCAGCAACATGTTGCTGCGCAACGATGGACCAGCCGACCCGATACACCCCGATCCGAAACTCTGGCGTTTTAGCAATGTGGCCTCAGCGGCAGGGGTCATTCCGAAAGGCAACACCTTCGCGACCTGGTTCTTTGACTACGACAACGACGGCTGGCCCGACCTGTTCGTAGCTGGTTATTACACGGCATCCATGGAGGATGTGGGCCGCTTTGAAGCAGGGCAGCCCTTCACCGCCGGGCTGCCGCACCTGTACCACAACAATCACGACGGTACCTTCCGCGAAGTGACGCATGCCATGCACCTGGACCGCGCGATCCTGACCATGGGCGCAAACTTCGGTGACCTTGACAACGACGGCTGGCTCGAGGTGTACCTGGGCACCGGGGATCCCTCCTATGAGGCGCTGCTGCCGAACCGGATGTTCCGCAATGCCAATGGAAAAGCTTTTCAGGACATTACGACAAGCGGAGGCTTCGGCAACCTGCAAAAGGGCCACGGGGTCGCGTTTGCTGACGTTGAGAACCGTGGGCACGAGGACGTGTTCGAGGAGATGGGTGGAGCCTTTGTGGGTGACACCTACCCAAGCTCCCTCTATCGCAACCCCGGTCATCCCGGTCACTCGATTACGCTCCAACTGCAGGGAGCCGTCAGCAATCGCGCCGGCTACGGTGCACGCATTGAGGTGGTCTTTCGCGAGAACGGCAGCACGCGGCACGTGTTCCGCACCGTTGGCTCGGTCTCGAGCTTCGGCGGCAACCCCATGCAACAGCACATCGGCATCGGCAGTGCCAGCGCTGCCGATGAGGTTCGCGTGCGCTGGCCCGCACATCCGGACACCGAACAGGTGTTGCGCAGCGTAGCCGCGGGCAGCAGGCTGTTTGTGCGCGAAGGCACGGCTCTGCCAACCGCCATGCCGGGACGCAGCTTCACGCTGGGCGCCGCGCCCCTGTCGCATGCAATGCATCACTAGACTATCGGTCTGGATCTTCGCTTCGCTGCGTATGTCCTGCTGTGCCTTGACGCTGGTGAGCGCATGACCGGGGCATTTGTTCTCGATCACAGCGGTGTGCGTCACGCGCTGCTCCTTGTTGAAGGCGCGGAAGGGAAGTGCGAGAGCTTTCTAGCGGACCTCCAGGGCCGGTCTGGTGGTGTCGTTCCGTTCCACGATGATCTACTTCCGGTCGTAGCACAGCGTGAGCTGCTCGGTTACGTAGCGCTGCTCACGATGGCAGAGGATCTCATTGAGGCGTGCCGGCTCCATGCGTTGCAGATCCTTCGCTCTCATCGCTACCAAGCCCATGCCTTTCGGACATTTCAACCTTGGCAGAGAGGTGACATTTCTACTTGGCAACTACACGCCAGCTGTACAGAGTCCTCATTACGGACGTACACCCCTCACTGCGAGTAATTTACGTCCCGTAATTAGCACGAGGCTCTCGGTGGTGCGATCGCGTCTGTCGCGGCCTTGGCGGAGCGCGGGCTGGACGGGAACGGTGAGATTGACATCTGGCTCCTTGGAAACATGCCCGCGTTTGAGATCGATTAGGAAATCAACAGCCCGCTGCCGGCTTCTGAGAATGCGTGCAATTCACTTTTCGTTGTTTGCGCGAGCGAATGATCTCGCAGAGCGGCACAATCGCTCCCGGTCATTCGGCTGAGATGGCTCTGCACAGAAACTTGTCCTTGAAGAAGGCGCGTATCTCGCCTAGGCTGCGGGATAGCTGGTGATCGCTCACCCTGTGTGGCTGCGAACCGTCCGACTTCGCGAGATCGCGGTGGAACATCTGGACCGTATCTTCGTCCGCTTCTTTCGTGTGAATCAGCTGCGCACGAGCATGGAAGAGGG
>CAXTBQ010000006.1:0-3177 GCA_964242065.1 uncultured Terriglobus sp.
TTATTAATACCTGTTGGGGTTTGGTGCGGTACGTTTGGCCCAACGCGCGAACCCCAAGGTCGGTGCCCTGGTGAGCAGGTGTGCGTGGACGAACAAACAAGCAGATCCCTTCCGTTCGCTACGGGATGACAGATCCGATGGATGCCTGGTTCTTGCATCACGTACAATCGAGTTCCCCTGGGGAAGCAAACGGACACGCCGCTTCTTCGTCGAACAAATGGCACGCGCCGGAACACCGGCAGGCACCGCATGGGCACACGGATTTCGACACACACATCCGGAACGCGTCGCAGGAGCAATCACTTGTTGTGCCTGCTCCTTTTGCTGTGCGCCGGGTTGTTCGCCGTTGAAGGAAGCTCGCAGGAAAACCCGCTGGATAAGGCGCACACGCCCGGCAAACCCGCCGTGCCGCCGCCTGACAAGCCGAAGACGGAAGTGATCACCGGCGCCGATGTGACCCGTAAAGGCGCGCTGCGGCCCGGCGCTACGCTGCGCGTGGAGACCAACCTGGTCCTTGTGCCGATGACGGTGACCGACAGCGAAAATCGCCTGGTGACCGGCTTGGAGCGCGAGAACTTCTACGTCTACGAGAACAACCTGCCGCAAACCATCCGCAGCTTTTCGACAGACGACGCGCCCATCACCATCGGCATCATCTTCGATCTTTCGGGCAGCATGAACAGCAAGTTTGCCCGCGCGCGCCGCGCCCTGAGCGAATTTATGCGGACCAGTAATCCAGAAGATGAGTTCTTCGTCGTAGCCTTCAATGACCGGCCGAACGTGGTGGTGGACTACACCAGCAATGTGGATGACGTGGACGCGCGGATGGTAATGCTGAAGCCGCAGAACCGCACCGCGCTCATCGACGCGGTGTACCTGGGGCTGAACAAGCTCAAGGCGGCCAAGCACGAGCGCAAGGCGCTGCTCATCATCAGCGATGGCGGCGATAACCGCTCCCGCTACACCGAAGGCGAACTGCGCAAGGCGGTTCGCGAGAGCGACGTGCAGATCTACAGCATCGGCATCTTCGACACAACGGCGGCTACGGAGGAGGAGAAGAACGGCCCGGCGCTGCTGACCGACATCTGCGAGACAACGGGCGGCAGGCTGTTTCGCGTGTCTGACGTGGCGGAACTGGGCGACATTGCCGCGCGTATCTCCGCCGAACTGCGCAATGAGTATGTGGTCGGCTACAAACCAACAGACCTGCGCCACGACGGCAACTGGCGTAAATTGAAGGTAAAGCTGAACCCGCCGCCCGGCCTGCCGCAGCTCTCGGTTCACAATCGTCAGGGTTACTATGCACCTTCGGATTAGCCGCGCTGCTGCTGCACTTTCGCTCTTTTCTATCTTTGCTAGTCCCGTCTCGCCATCGCTGAAAGCTTTCTCGCAGGCAGTCTCACCGCAACAGCGCGTTCCTGTGGCTCCGCCGCTGAACGTGGACCGCGATCCAGTCCCTTCGCCGGACGCAGCTACAGCGCCCGCTGCCACACAATCTGCAGGCAGTCCAACGCAGGCAGCACCCGGCGATCAGGTGCAGCGCGCGGGTGGCACCTACACGCTGCGCACTGCGGTAGGCGAAGTTCGGCTGAACGCCAGCGTGCTCGATGGCAACGGCAGAGCCGTGCAGACTCTGCCCCGCGAGGCCTTTCAGGTGTTTGAGGATGGGGTGCAGCAGAACGTCGCGTCTTTCCGGCATGAGGATCTGCCGGTCTCGCTCGGCGTGTTGATTGACAGCTCCGGGTCCATGTATGACAAGCGAGCCGCCGTGGGCCGCGCCTCCATCGACCTGATCAAGCTCTCCAACCCGCAGGATGAGGCATTCCTCGTCGACTTCTCGTGGGAAGCCTTCATCGATCAGGACTTTACCCGTGACATTAAGAAGCTGGAGGAAGGCCTCAACTACGTCAAAGCTAGCGGCGGCACGGCGATCTATGACGCAGTGATAGCCTCAGCCGACTACCTGGCACGCAACGGCAAACAGCCCAAGCAGGTGCTGCTCGTCATTACGGACGGTGACGACAATGCCAGCACCAGCACGCTGGAGGAGACGATTCGTCGCGTCCAGGAACTGGACGGCCCCACCATCTACTGCGTCGGCCTCTTGTTCGGCCCGGACGAAGACCGTCGCGAAAGCCGCCACGCCCGCCGCGTTCTGGAAACGCTGGCCGAGCAGACCGGCGGCGTCGCTTACTTTCCCCGCAAGCTGGAAGAGGTGGACAGCATCGCGCAGCAGGTGGCCACCGACATCCGGCAGCAGTACACGATCGCGTACAGCTCCACCAAGCCCGCGCGGCTGGGCGGCTACCGCACCATTCACGTGACCGCGCAGCAAAAGGGTTACAGCAGGTTGAGCGTGCGCACCCGTACCGGGTATTTCCCCAAGGGCAGCGGTCCAGGCCCAGCGGCAGCCGCTCCCGCAGGCCAGTAAGGAGAGCCGCTACAATCAGCTAGCCCCGTGACGCGCACGCCCTCCATCCTGCTCCTGTTCAGCGCCTTCGCTCTGCACGCGCAGCAACAGGCAGTGGTCCTGCTGGACCCGGCGCGCGGCGGTGCCGATAGCGGCGCCCACATCGCGGACCGCACGTCAGAAAAGCAGGTGACGCTTGAGCTCTCCGGCAGGCTGGCATCGCTGCTGAAGGCGCGCGGCTTTGATGTGCGAACCACGCGCGATACCGACGTGGACATTACCAGCGACGCGCGTGCTGCTCTGGCCAACAACGCACGGCCCATCGCCTGCATCCTGCTCTACGCCGTTCCCACGGGCAGCGGCGTGCACCTGTACACGAGCGCGCTGCGGCCGAAAGATCCCGCAGACGCTGGTGCGGTTCGCTGGGATGAGGCGCAGGCAGCCTTTGTAGAGCGGTCGCGCGCGCTGGCCGGCGATCTGCGACCGGCGCTGGAACACGCCCGGCTCACCGCATCCATCGGTCAGACGTGGATGCGTCCGTTGGACAATATGCAGTGCCCAGCCGTGGCCGTGGAAGTTGCGCCGGAGAAAGATGGCACCAGCGCCGAAGACAACAGCTACCAGAGCCGTGTGGCCAATGCCGTGGCCAATACCCTGCTGCAGTGGCGCGGCAAGATGGCAAGCATGATGCCGCCACCACCCACACCGAAGCCGGCCACGCCGGCTTCGTCCGCCCCGGCCGCCCCCGCCCCTGCGAAACCTGCCCC
>CAXTBQ010000006.1:3187-3856 GCA_964242065.1 uncultured Terriglobus sp.
TCCGCCCAGCAGCCGCCCGCTCCGGTGGAGAGGGTCGAGCCATGATCCCGCGCTACCAGCGAATCCTGTTTATTGTGCTGCTGGGCAGTTCCGTGGTTATGGCGATTGCGCTTATCTTCCTGCACAAGCGCAACTTCTCTGACGTCAAGAACGCAGATAACACGCCCATTGAGGCGCCCGTATACTCCGCCGCGGAAGACGCCACACTGCTGCTGGCCGACGACGCAACCGGCAAGGTCAATGCGGAGACGCGTTCCATCGCGCTGCCGCAACAGCCCGCCGTGCGCGCCCGGGCGCTGCTGGAGCACCTGCTTGCGGAGTACGCTCTGCCACGCGCCGCGCACCATACCGGCAGCGGCGTTGCCGTGGATGACGTGTATCTCGTTCCGCTGCCGCTGGGCGGTCAGCCGATGACGGCCGCCACCGCGCCCGCCACGCCCGTAAAGCAGGACGAAGGCGACCCGCTCTTGCGCGGCTCCGGCGAGCTTGCCGTGGTTAATTTACGTTCGGGCTGGGCGGACGCGCACCCGCCCGGCATCACTTCGGAAACGCTTACCGTTCAATCCATTGTGGGCACGCTGCACGCGAACCTGGGTGAGATCACCGCGGTGCGCTTCCTGGTCGACGGCAAGCCACGCGCCACGCTGGCCGGTAACGTGGAGCTGGACC
>CAXTBQ010000006.1:3918-58812 GCA_964242065.1 uncultured Terriglobus sp.
GGGTCGGCGTGTTCGATTCCGGCTTTGGCGGCTTGACCGTGCTGCGCGAGTTGCTCCAGCACCTGCCCGGCGCGGATTTCATCTACCTGGGCGACACCGCGCACCTGCCCTACGGCTCCAAGTCGCAGGCCGCAGTCACACGGTTCACCGCCGCAGCCATCCGCATGCTGGTGGCACGGGGCGCAGACCTGGTGGTCATTGCCTGCAACACGGCGTCGGCGCTGGCACTGCCCGCGCTGCAGGACGGCGCGCCGGTACCGCTGCTGGGCGTCATCCAGCCAGGAGCCGAGGCAGCGGCTGAGATCGCGCCGCCTGGCAGCACGGCGCTGGTCCTCGCGACGGAAGCCACGGTCGCCTCTCATGCCTACGCCTATGCTTGCGCCTCGAACGGTCTGCTCGCCGTGGAAAAGGCTTGTCCGCTGTTCGTGCCGCTGGTGGAAGAAGGGTGGACCGACGGCAGCATTACGGAGCAGGTTGCGACCGTTTACCTACGCGAGGCACTGGTTTCTTGCGCCGAGCCGTCCGCAGCCGTGCTGCTCGGATGCACGCATTACCCCTTGCTGCGCCCGCTGCTCGAGCGCACCGTTGCGCAACTCATGGGCAACGTGCCCATCGTCGACTCCGCCGAGGCCACCGCGCGCCACGCTGCCCGCTTGTTGCCTGCTGCATCGCTTTCGGGAAGTGTAGAGCCGGCTCTGAGCTTCTTCGCGACGGACTCGGCCGCCAAGTTCCAGCGCCTGGGCGCACGCTTCCTCTCTCGCGAGCTGCCAACGGTCGAGCACGTGGAGCTTGAAGACTGACCAGAGACTGGTATCCTCATATCCGGACGCCATGCCCTACCTGCTCAAATCCGAACCAGACAAGTACAGCTTTGACGACCTCGTCCGCGACGGCGAAACGGTGTGGGACGGCATCAAGAACCCGCAAGCGCTCACGACCCTGCGCAACATGAAGAAGGGCGAGCATTGCGTCATTTACCACTCCAACGTGGGCAAGGAAGCCGTGGGCCTTGCCACTGTCGTTTCCGTAGATGCCATCGATCCGAAGAACCCCGCAGTGAAGCTGAAGGCAGGCAAGCGCCTCAAGAATCCCAAGCCGCTGGCTACGATGCGCGAGGCTGCGGTGTTCCACGACTCCATCCTGTTCCGCCAGTTCCGGCTCTCAGTGGTGCCCCTGACCGACGAACAGTACGAGTGGCTAGTGCACGGATGATACGGCACTTGGTCCAAGTGTGCGCTGTCATCCTGAGCGCAGCGAAGGATCCCTGCGGAGCTAATAACGGCTCTACTGCCGATTCCTTTTCACCTAGAATTTGACAAAAGAAAGTCGCCATCGTCCGCGCCGGAACTCAGCGAAATAGGGATCCTTCGCTTCGCTCAGGATGACGGGCTCAGAAAGTTGAGATAAGAACATGATCGATCTCCAGGGCAAAACCGCCGTCGTCTTCGGCCTGGCCAACAAGCGCAGCATCGCCTGGGCCATCGCGCAAAAGCTGAGCGAGGCAGGGGCGCGCGTCGCTGTCTGCTACCAAAGCGAGCGGCTGAAGAAGGAAGCTGACGCCCTGCTGCCCGAACTAAAGGACGGCAAGAGCTTCCAGTGCGACGTGTCCATCGACGCCGAGATCGAGCGCGTCGCCGGTGAACTGAAGGACGCCTACGGCACCATCGACATGGTCATCCACTCCGTCGCCTTCGCACCGGCCGATGCCATCAAGAACGACTTTCTGCTCACGCAGCGCGAAGACTTTCGCATCGCGCTGGACGTGAGCGCCTACTCACTGATCGCCGTGAGCCGCGCGCTCGCGTCGCTGATGACAACGGGCGGCAGTATCCTGACGCTGACCTACTACGGCAGCGAGAAGGTCTTCCCCAACTACAACGTGATGGGTGTTGCCAAGGCGGCGCTGGAGGCCACGGTGCGCTACCTGGCCGCGTCACTCGGGCCCAAGGGCATCCGCGTCAACGCCATCTCCGCCGGCCCCATCAAGACGCTGGCCGCGCGCGGCATCGGCGACTTCAACAAGATCCTTGACACCGTGACCGAGCGCGCACCGCTTCATCGCAACGTCGAAACGGCGGAGGTGGGCAACACCGCCGCGTTCCTGCTGTCGCCGCTCGCAAGCGGCATTACGGGCGAAGTCACGTACGTGGACTGCGGCTACAACGTCACAGGCATGTAGCGGAAGACGCCAAAGCAGCGGGCTCCACTTTCTTTGTCATCCCGACCGGAGCACGCAGTGCGCAGTGGAGGGACCTGCTGTTTTGCCCGGAGCAGCACCGCAACTCGGAGAAGAGCGGATCCACTTGCGCACGTCTTCAACTCCGCACTTCGTGCTCTGCTCAGGTTGACAGAGGATCTAGTGGTCCACTGAGTGGCCAGGTAGATATCTATCGAGCGCTCGCCTCAGGGTATGCTGTCTGCACACCATGAAACGTCAGCTTGCAGTCGCTCTGTTCGGCTTTGCGTCCACCCTTGCCTGCGCGCAAGAGACTGCTGCGCCACAGCCTTCAACGGCCCCGACGCAAGTCACCGTGCTGCACGCCGCGCGGTTGCTTGACGTGGCAGCGGGCAAGACCATTTCGCCGGGCGAAGTGCTGGTCGAAGGCACGCGCATCCGCGAAGTGGGTAGCAAAGTGAATCATCCTGCGAACGCAAAAGTGATTGACTTGGGCGACACCACGCTGATGCCCGGCATGATCGATGCGCATGTGCACCTGTTCCTGCATGTAGGCAACGAAGCCACTCAAACCGTGGACGAGGCCGTGCCGGAGCGCGTGCTCATCGCCGCCACTGCCGCGAAAGCCGACCTGCTGGCGGGCTTCACCGCCGAGCGCGACATGGGCACCGAAGGCGCGGGCTGCGCGGACGTGGCCGTGCGCAATGCCATCAACCAAGGAGTAATCCCCGGCCCGCGCATGCGCATGTCGTGCAACGCCATCGACATCAACGGCGGGCACGAGGATAACGGCGGTCGCAATCCTGACGAGCACCTCCTGAGCAATGCCGACCGCGCAGATACGGCAGACGACATCGTCCGCATCATGCGCGAGCAGCATAAGCAGGGTGCGGACTTCACCAAGATCTACGAAACAGGCCGCGACAGCCTTCATGAAGGCGTGTTCACGACACCGTACCAGTACACCGAGGTGGAACTGACCCGCGCCGTGGCCGAAGCTGCGCGCACCGGCAGCGTAGTGGCCGTGCACGCCACGGGCGAACCGGGGACGGGCTACGCCGCTCGCGCTGGCGTGGCCTCCGTGGACCACGCGTACAATCTGTCACCCGCGACCATGCAGCTGATGAAAGAACGCGGCATCTTTGCCGTGCCCACCTTTGCCATTGGCGAGTACTTCGCCGACCATGCAGGTTCTCCCGCGGCTACCGCACGTCGCCGCGAAAGTGAGGCGTTCCACGCGGCACAGTTCAAGGTGCAGATGGCAGCAGGCGTGCCGTTCGCCATGGGGTCTGACGTGGGTCCGTTCCCGCACGGCACCCAGGCGCATGAGCTGGTGCTAATGGCGAAGTACGGCATGAGCAACGCGGATGTGCTGCGCGCCTGCCTGCTAAACGGTGCCAAGCTGCTGGGCTGGGAAAAGGAAATCGGCCAACTCAAGCCGGGCTTCTATGCCGACGTGATTGCCGTGCCCGGTGACCCGCTGCAGGACATCAGCGTGACCGAGCACGTCCGCTTCGTCATGAAAAACGGCGAGGTGGTGCGGCCATGAGCGCTTTGCCGACCGCCGACGCCAAAGGCCCGGTGTGCCGGAAGTGCGGTGCCTCCGCGTTCGAGCGGATCCCCCGCCGGAGTTTTGCGCAGGTATACGTCCTGCCGCTGTTTGGACGTTGGCCCTGGCGATGCGCACTTTGCAATCACATCACCTATCGTCCGCAGCGCAGGACGAGGGATCTGTCGCCGGAAAGTCCCTTTCGCGGCTACTGATTTGGGGTAGGCTTTACGGAACGACCTACAAGGCATGCTCTGCAAGCTGTTCCCACCGCTCATACAGCGCGGCCACTTCTGCGTGTGCCTCCGCCTGCTCCGCCAGCGCAGCCTGTAGAGCGACGGGGTCGATCGCGATGATTGGGTCGGCCAGCAGCAGATCCGCAGCCGCGGCACGCGCTTCGGCCGAGGCCACGCGCTGCTCCAGCCCGTCCCACTCCCGCTGGTCCATGTAGCTCATCTTCTTTTTCGCAGGCGTAGAAGAAGACGCCGCGAGAGCTGGCTCCGGAGCTTTCAGAGGCTCTTCAACAGGTTGCTGCATCCACTCTTCCCACTGGCCAAAGTCGGCAAACTGCTGCGCACGGCCGGTGCCGTCCAATCCCAACACCGTGGTGCTCACACGGTTCAGCATGTAGCGATCGTGCGTGACCAGCACCAGCGCGCCGGGGTACTCCAGCAGGTTTTCTTCCAGCAATTCCAGCGTAGGGATGTCGAGATCGTTCGTTGGCTCGTCCAGCAGCAGCAGATCGGCGGGCTGCAGCATCAGACGCGCAATCAGAACTCGTGCCCGCTCTCCGCCGCTCAGCCGCTCCACCGGCTGGTTGAGTTGCTCGCCGGTAAACAGAAACCGCGCTGCCCAGCTTGCCACGTGCACCACGCGGCCGTTGTGCACCACGGAATCGCCCTCGGGCGCCAGTGCCCGCCGCAGCGTGAGCGATGTGTCGATCTCGCGCGCCTGCGAAAAGTACACCACCCGCAACTGGTGCGCCTGCTTCACCGTGCCGGACGTGGGCTCCATCTCGCCCCTCAGCATGCGCAGCAGCGATGTCTTACCACTGCCATTCGGACCCACCAAACCCACGCGGGTGCCGGCCGTGAACACCACGTTCAAGTCGTTCACGATCAGCTTGTCGCCAAAGCGCAGAGACACGTGCTCCAACTCCACCAGCCGCTTGGTCTGCCGGTCGGTCGCGTTGAAGTCGATGCCTGCACTGCTCTTCTGCGAGCGCGAATTCATGTCGGCCAGTTCGCCGATCATCTCGTGCGCTCGGTCGATGCGTGCTTTGCTCTTGGTGGTGCGCGCCTTGGGCCCGCGGCGTAGCCACTCGATTTCGGTCTTGACCTGGTTGCGCAAACTCTCCTGCTGCTTTGACTGCGCGGCAAGGTACAGTTGCCGATCCTCAAGAAACTTGGAGTACGCTCCGTCAACCCGCAGCACACCGCCCACATAGATGCGGTTCAACTCAACGGTTTCATTCGACACGCCCTCAAGAAAATACCGGTCGTGCGAGACGATAACGCACGCGCACATGGACCCGGCAATAACCTCTTCCAGCCACTCGATGCCCTGCAGATCCAGGTGGTTTGTGGGCTCATCCAGCAGCAGTACGTCCGGCTCGGTGATCACGCCCTCCATGATGGCCAGCCGCTTGCGCCAACCACCGGAAAGCTGCGCCGCTTCGGCGTGTTCGTCAGGAAAGCCGGTGCGGCCAAAGGTCTCACGCAGGCGCTGCTCCTGCTCGTTCTCCGCTACGTTGGCGGCGTTGAGCGCAGCTTCCAGCACATCGCGCACGCTCTGGCCGCGCTTGAACTCGCTGGTCTGCTGCACCACGCCCACACGCGCACGCCGCCGCACCGCGACGTCGCCGCTGTCTGGCTCTTCAAGGCCGGCAAGAATGGAGAGCAGCGTCGACTTACCAGCACCATTCGGCCCGACCAGGCCGATGCGGTCGCCATCGGAGACAACCAGCGAAACATCCTGGAACAGCACGCGTGCGCCGTACCGCTTGCTAAGGGACTGCGCATTGAGAATGGGGGGCATCAACCCTAGTGTAGCGAGTTCAGCAGGTTAGAGGAGAGCAAGTCAGCGTCAGGTCACGCTGACCCGGCTGCCTTGCTCAAAAGCTGACCCGCTGAATCACAGCATCTGCACAAAGAACAGCCGCTCGTCCGGCTCGTCGCCCGGCTGAATGCTGACAATACCGCGCGCCCGCTCCACCAGCGAGGGAAACTTTTCGCCCCACTCCGCCAGCACCAGCGCATCCGGATCGGCTTCCATCTCCTCCAGCCCGAGCTGAAGCAGATCCTCATCGCGCTCAAGCCGGTAAAGGTCCAAATGGTAGAGCCGAAGCTCTGTGCCGCGGTACTCATGCACCAGCGTGAACGTGGGGCTGGTCACCTCATCCGGGTCTGCACCGATGCTCTGCGCAATGCCCTTGACCAGCGTCGTCTTGCCCGCGCCCAGGTCGCCACGCAGGATGATCAGTCGCGGCGCAGGCAACATCAACTCCATAACCGTTTGTCCCAGCGCCAACGTACCGGCAACGCTCCGCGTCTTCAATCGTTTCTGAACCATCTCGTCAGCCTACCCACTTACAGCCGCAGCCCGCAGATCCACTCCGCACCATCCGCATCTGCCGTGCGGTAGTGGAACGCGTCACTCAGGTGCGCGACGGTGTCTGTGGCCAGCACCGTGTGCTGCTCCAACCGGTGGGCGGCGAAATCCGCGGCCAGCCCGTGCAGGTATACGGCCGCGTTCACCGCATCGCGCACGTTGTTGGGATGCTGCGCAACACATGCCGCCACAATGCCCGTGAGGATGTCACCGGAACCACCCTTTGCCATGGCCGGATTGCCATTGGTATTCACCGCGATGGAACCATCGGGATGCGCCACTAGCGTGCGCCATCCCTTGAGCACCAGGGTGACGCCGTGCTCCGTGGCAAAGCGCCGTGCAAGATTCAAGCGGTCCGCCTGCACCTCTTTTGTTGAGATGCCCAGCAGCGTGCCCATCTCGCCAGGATGCGGCGTCAACATAATGGTCCGCTGGCCGCCGCGAGCCGCCTGCCTGATCAGTTCCGCCATACCCTTGAAGGCGTTCAGCGCGTCCGCATCCAGCACCAGTGGGATGTCGGTGGATGCCACCAGCCGTTGCACAACGTCCGGCGCTTCGCCTTCGGTGCCCAAGCCTGGACCGATGGCAAGCACGCTAATCTTCTTCAGCAGCTTGTCCAACCGCTCCGGCGCAAGGTTCGCCAGCGCAACGGAGCCGTGCGCATCCTCGTCCAGAGGCGTGGTCATCAACTCCGGCGTGATCGCCGCGACATTGGTAAGGATGGACTTGGGCACCGCCGCCGTGACCAGCCCTGCACCCGTGCGAAGGGCAGCCAGGGATGCCATGGCAGGCGCGCCGGACTTGCCAAAAGCGCCGCCCACCAGCAGCACGTGGCCGTACATGCCCTTGTTCGAATCGATGGGCCGTGGCAGCTGAAAAATGCGCTTCGACGTCCCGGTCCACGTAAGCCCGGAGGCACTTTTGATTGCCTCGTCCGGCGAACCGATGGGCGCAATCACCACGGGTCCAAATACCTCCGGCGCGGTCAGGTGGCCGAACACATGAGCCATCTTCGGCGCGGTAAACGTAACAACCGCATCCGAGCGGAACGCGCCTTCCACCGTCTGTGCCTGCGAATCCGCGTCCCAACCCGAAGGTAGATCGACCGACACCACCGGCACGTTCACGCCCTGCAACGCATCGCGCAAAACAGCAGCAACGCCGCGCAGCGGTGGCTTGAAACCTGTGCCCACCACCGCATCCAGCACGAGGTCGGCGGCGGAAAGCAAGCGCGCCAGGGCATCACCTTCCGGCACGGGCTTGACCTCGATCGCGCCGCGGTCCAACTGATGAAACGCCTGCAGAGCGGCACCCTGCAGCTTGGCTTCATCGCCGGCCAGCAGCACGGCAACGTGGACGCCCGCTGCATGCAGCACACGCGCCGCAACAAAGCCGTCACCGCCGTTATTGCCTGTGCCGCACAGCACCATCACGTGCCGCGCGCTCGCGTACCGCGCCAGCACAAAGCGAGCCACCGCCGCGCCCATCAACTCTGCAAACAAAACACCAAACTGTTCCGCCGTAACCCGGTCTGCGGACGCCATCTCTGCAGCGGTAAGAACCTTCATGAGTAGTTGGATGCGCGCACATGATCTGCCTGCCCGGAAGCCGCTTTCAAGGCAACAGTAAAGAAATCTGGGTGCCGATAGATCGACTTGAGGCGGCAATAGATCGACATGTGCAGTGACGTCGGCTCAAGAAAGCGCACAAGATAGAGGACACGCCACCCGTCCGCGCCCTCTGCGCGCACTTCCTCTGCGCCCTCTGCGTTCTGCCTTGAGAAATCCGCAGACGGCATCATCGCGGCCTTCGCGTGCACGTCCTTTGCGACCTTCGCGTTCAGCTTCTACCGCGGCAAAGCGCGTACCAACTCTATAAAGACACGCCCGCGATGCTCATAATTCTCAAACTGATCGAAGCTGGCGCAGGCCGGAGCCAGCAGCACGGTCTCTCCCGGCTGCGCTGCTCCTGAAGCGGTTGTCACAGCATCCGCCAGAGTCTTCGCATGGGTCAGGGACACCGAGTCACCAAGTTGCCGCTCGATGATCTCCGCCGCCGCGCCGATGGTGTAAACAGCCGCCGCGCGCGCCTGCAGCAGGGGCAGCAGTTCCGTGTAGTCCGAGCCCTTGTCCTTGCCGCCAAGGATGATGTGTACGCCACCCGGGAACGACGCAAGCGCCTTCATCGCCGCGTCCACGTTGGTGGCCTTGGAATCGTTGTAGTAATCGACACCGCGCACGTTCGCGATGAACTGCAGGCGGTGCTCCACCGCCTGAAAACTGCCGACGCCTGTGCGCACGTTCTCTGCGGATACACCCGCCAGACGTGCCATGGCCACGGCGGCCAGTACGTTCTCAACATTGTGCGCACCACGCAGCGGCACCTCGGACAGCGGCATCACCGGCTCCGGCGTGCCGCCTTCGTGGGCGAGAAAATAGATGCCGTCGCCATGCACAAACGCACCCTGCTTCACGCGCCGCTCCGCGCTGAACCAGACGATCTGCGCCTTGGCTTTTGCAGCCACCATCTGCGCGGGCTTGTTCTCCGCGTTCAGCACGAGGTAATCGTCCGTGGTCTGGTTCTCCGTGATGCGCGCCTTGGCCGCGGCGTAGTTCTCGAAGGTGCCGTGCCGGTCCAGGTGATCGGGCGTAATGTTCAGCACTGAGGCGATCTTCGGGCTGAAGGTGTCAATGGTCTCCAACTGAAAGCTGGACACTTCCAGCACATTCCACGTCGCGCCGGTCGAGCCCGCCACCATCTCCACTACAGGCAGCCCGATGTTGCCTCCTACCTGCGTGTGCAGCCCGCTCTGCTGCAGAATGTGGCCGACCAGCGACGTGGTCGTCGTCTTGCCGTTGGAGCCGGTAATCGCAATCGTCTGCCCGCGCAGCGCGAGCGAGGCCAGCTCCAGTTCGCCGATCAGCGGCACGCCATACGCGCGCACCTGCGCAATCTCCGGCGTGGACAGCGGCACACCCGGCGACACCACCACCAGGTCCTGCCGCCGGAACGTCAGGACGCCATGGCCGCCCGTCTCCACCATGACACCCGCATCCAGCAGCGCGGGGATCTCCTTCGCCAGCGCATCGCTCGGCCGCGCATCGCTCACCGTCACCCGCGCACCCAAGCCACGCAGGTACAGCGCGGCAGAGACGCCGCTCTTGCCCAGGCCCACGACGAGTACGCGCTTACTCTTCAGGTCCATGAACCTTTCCTCTTGCCTTACCATTCATCATCAGTAGGGAGGTATCGATGATTACTGCTGCTCAGATGCTTTCGATATTGAATGAAGAGGATTTCGAAGGTCTTCTTGCTCTGAACTTCCCGGAGGATGAGTACATGGCTGAAGCAAGGGAGATTGCGACGCTCCTAAACTCTGCCAAGTATGACAATCCTGATGAGCAGGTAATCGCCAAAGTTGTTATGGACGTATGGAGCCACATGTTTGGTCCTTTTATGCACGAAGAGAAAGAAAGGAGAGCTGAAGCGCTTGCAAGCATAACCCGCAAGGTTGCTGCCATCCACCTCCCAAATCGTCAGGAATCTTAGCGCAGCTTCAGCGTAGTCAGCGCAAACAGGGCGAACACCAGCGCCAGAATCCAAAAGCGTGCAATCACCTTGCTTTCGCTCCACCCGGCAAGCTCGAAGTGGTGGTGCAGCGGGGCCATGCGGAAGATGCGTTTGCCGCCGCGCAGCTTGTAGCTCCCCACCTGCAGCATGACGCTGACCGCCTCCAGGATGAACACGCCGCCGATGAACGGCAGCAGCAATTCCTGCTTGATGAGCACGGCCACGGTGGAGATGGCGCCGCCCAGCGCCAGCGATCCCACGTCGCCCATGAAGACCTCTGCCGGGTGCGCGTTATACCAAAGGAAGCCAATGGATGCGCCCACCATGGCGCCGCAGAAGATGGTCAGTTCGCCTACCAAGGGCATGCGCTGCAGCTCAAGATAGTCGCTGAAGACAACGTGACCGCTGACGTACGTCAGCACGGTAAGCGCACCCGCCGCGATGATGGTGCAGCCGATGGCAAGTCCGTCCAGACCGTCTGTAAGGTTGACCGCGTTCGAGCTGAAGCTGATCACCAGCATGACAAACAAGACAAACGGCAGGTACGACACCCAGAACAGTCCGTGAGTATGGTGGATGGCACCAATGATCAAGTCAGGCCGTAGCCGCTTGAGGAACGGCACCACCAAGCGCGTCGAGTACATGCCGCGCGTCTGCATCCACACCAGCACGCACGCGATGCAGAAGCTGGCAAGGAACTGCAGCGCGAGCTTCTGACGCCCGGTGAGTCCCTGGTTCTGCTTGTGAATGACCTTGATGTAGTCATCCGCAAAGCCAATGGCGCCGAAGGCTGCGGTGGACAGCACCACAATCCAGACAAAAGGGTTGGAAAGGTCGCTCCAAAGCAGCGTGGGCACCAGCACGCTGATGCAGATCAGCACGCCGCCCATGGTGGGCGTGCCGGTCTTCTTCTTATGGCTCTCCGGGCCTTCGTCGCGAATGTACTGGCCGATCTGAAACTCGCGTAGCCGCCGGATGACGAACGGCCCAATCAGCAGGCCGATGAGCAGTGCCGTAAGGCTGGAAAAGACGCACCGAAACGTGAGATAGCGGAAGATGCGGAAGACCCGAAAAACCGGGTACAGCTTTTGGTAGAGCAGCCAGTAAAGCAACAGACCTCCGCGTGCGCCCTGCGCCTTTTTAGCTTACGTTGCATGTGCGGCTTTCAGACGGGAGTCGCAGGTTCCGCGTCGGATACCTAATCCCTTGTGCTTAATCCGTCAGAAGTTGTCATCCTGAGCGGAGCGCGTACGCGCGCAGTCGAAGGACCTGCTTTCCTACCGGGCTGCAATGCTGCTCCGGGGAACAGCAGGTTCTTCCACTTCGCTGCGCTCCGGTCGGAATGACAAGTCAAAAGGGTACAGAACTTCCGCAAGAGGCCGACGGTACTT
Organism: uncultured Terriglobus sp.; assembly: GCA_964242065.1. Taxonomy (GTDB): domain Bacteria; phylum Acidobacteriota; class Terriglobia; order Terriglobales; family Acidobacteriaceae; genus Terriglobus. Next base: position 15,215 of record CAXTBQ010000006.1, read on the forward strand.
CTTCTGCAGACTTCGCTTAGTTTGAAAGCAAGGCAATCGCTCGTTCCAACCGCACGCCGCGCGAAGCTTTCAGCAGCACCGCATCGCCCGTTCGCAGGTGGTCGCGCATCCATGCGCCTGCCCCCTCCGGCGTCTCGACAAACACGGCGTCAGCACCCGCACCCTGTACCAGCGCCGCTGCATGGCCGCGCACGCCCACAACCACGTCTACACCGCTACGAAGCATGTGTTCGCCACACGCGTGGTGCAGTGCATCGGCTTCCGGCCCAAGCTCCAGCATCTCGCCTGCAATCACAATGTGTCGCGTCGCTTCCACGGCCATCAAAGCGTCCACCATCGCGTCCAGCGCGCGCGGGTTGCTGTTGTAAGAATCATTGATGAGGCGTGCGCCGCGCCATTCGATCTGCTCGCCGCGCTTTTCGCCGGACCGCAGCGCCGCCAGCGCGTTGATGCAATCTGCCAGAGGAATGCCTGCTTCAAGGCCCACCGCGATCGCTGCCAATGCGTTGTAGACGTTGTGCTCGCCCAGCAGCGCAATCGTTGCAGATTGCTGCGAGACCCACGTCTCAGAAGCGAGACCCTTCGGTGAACTCAGGGCAGGCTGTGGGGCACCCGCTGTCTTGCTGTTCCCTGTTTCCTGTTCCCCGTTCCCTTTCACCTGCACAGTGAAGCGCATCCCTTCCGCACCCATGCTCTGCACATTCGCTGCGCGAACATTGGCCTGTTCCGCGAGGATGCCGAACAGCCGTACCTTCACACTTCGCTCTTCGCCAAACTTCGACACGTAACGGTCGTCCGCGTTAAGGAACGCCACACCATCTGTGGGCAGTGTCTCCACAAGCTCACGCTTGGCAGCGGCTATGCCGGCGATGCCATCGGCAAAGTGCTCCAGGTGCACGGGCGCAACGTTACTCACCACAGCCCAGTCCGGCTCTGCGATCTTTGCCAGCGCGGCAATCTCACCGCCGTGGTTCATGCCCATCTCAATGACGGCCACGTCATGCTCCGGCTGCAGGCGCAGCAGTTGCAGCGGCACGCCGAAGCCGTTGTTCAGGTTGCCAGCGGACTTGAGCACGTTGAGACTGGTCGCGAGCACCGCGGCGACGCAGTCCTTTGTGGTCGTTTTGCCTGCGGAGCCGGTGATGCCGATGACGCGCCCACCCCAGTGCCTGCGCACCCGGTGCGCCAGCCCCTGCAGCGCGCGCAGCACACAGTCTTCGCTCTCAGGCACGCGCAGGATGCGACAGCTGTCTACGGTTGCCGGCACCAGCCAGTGCGTGCTCACCACTGCTGCTGCCGCGCCCGCCTGCAGAGCGGCTTCCACAAAATCATGCCCGTCGAAGCGCTCACCATGCACCGCGAAAAACAGGTCGCCGGCAGCCACGGTGCGCGAATCGATGCTGTACCCTTCCACCGTCGTCGAAACGTTGAAATCACCCTCGGCGTGGATCCAGTCCGCCACCTGGCCTACGGTAAGCCTCATGCTCTCTGCTCCTTACTGCGCAGTGCGGCTGCCGCAACCGCGACATCGTCGAAGGGGTGTGCAACGCCCGCGATGGTCTGCGTCTTCTCATGCCCCTTGCCTGCAATAAGCACAACATCCCCTCCCTGTGCTTCGTCGATGGCACGCGCGATGGCAGTAGCGCGTGCCAGTTCTACCTGCACGTGCCGGTTGCCGCTCTCGCGCACCCCGGCCAGCACTTCCAGCGCGATGACCGCAGCATCTTCACTGCGTGGATTGTCGCTGGTTACGAGCACAAGGTCGCTGCCCTCGCCCGCCGCGCGGCCCATCTTTGGGCGCTTGGTGCGGTCCCGGTCGCCGCCACAGCCAAACAGCGTAAGTACGCGTGCACTCCCGGCCAGTTCGCGTGCCAGTACGATCAGGCTGCGCAGGGCATCGTCGGTATGCGCGTAGTCCACCACCACAGTGATGCCGAGTGCGTTCGAGACAGTCTCGAACCGTCCCGGCACCGGCCGCAACTGCGCCGCAAACTCCACCACCTGCTGCAGCCTGAGCCCGCGGGCCATGGCTGCAGCACAGGCAGCCAGCAAGTTGTACACATTCACCCTGCCCGTCAGTCGTGAGTGCACCTGTGCTGTACCCAGAGGTGTGCGCAGTGTGAAGCGTGTGTCGCCGGCACGCAACGTCACATCGTTCGCGCAGAAGTCCGCACCTTCGCCCAGGCCATAGGTCCACACCATGGCACATGCACTTGCAGCAGCCAGCATATGTGGTGCATAGGCGTCGTCCGCATTCACAATAGCGACACGCGGCGGTGGCGCCCCGACACCCTGGAACAGCCGCGCCTTTGCTGCCGCGTACGCGTCCATGGTGCCGTGGTAGTCGAGATGGTCCTGCGTGAGATTGGTAAAGATGCCGACGTCTACCGGCAAACCCCACACCCGCTCCTGCTCGAGCGCATGCGAGCTCATCTCCATGACCGCTTCGGTGGCACCCGCGCGCACACCATCGGAGAACACCTGCAGCACATCGCGACTCTCCGGCGTGGTGTGCGGGCTGGGCCGCACCTCTCCGGCAACGTGCGTCTCGATGGTGCCCAGCAGCACCGTGCCGCGACCGGTCATCTGCAGTAACTGCTCGCACAAGAAGGCCGTGGTGGTTTTGCCGTTGGTGCCGGTCACGGCAGTGAGTTTCAACGCCTGTTCCGGGTGGCCGTAGAACGCGGCAGAGACCGTGGCCAGCCCCCGGCGTCCATCCGCGACCAACGCCACAGGCACTGCGCGCGCATCGGCGAACGCAAACGTCTCGCGCGAGTCCGTGACGATGGCCGCTGCACCGGCGTCCAGCGCCTGCCTTGCGTAGCGATTGCCGTCCGTAGTGCCGCCCCGCATAGCAACAAAGAGCGATCCTTCACGCACTGCACGCGAATCGTACTCTACGGCTGCAATCTCCGCGTCGAGCGTATCGCCCAGCGCGAGCGTTTCCGTTTCAGCGATCAGGGCACGCCATTGCATCTTGCCGATTCTACCGTTGCGTGAAGTTGCACAAAGTCAGCACGAGATCAGCCAAATAACCGCTCGTCATCGCGTGAAGCGCACCACGACTTCCGTGCCCATGGGCACCAGCGTACCGGCTGCGGGCACCTGCTCACGCGCCAGCCCACTGCCCACCGGTTGCACACGCAGTCCGGCAACCGCAGCCTTCTGGATGACCGTGCGCAGGCCCCCGTCCAGCACGGGCACAGCAACCTTCTTGCTGGCGTCCACCACAACCGCTCCATCGCTTCTGGGGCGCTGGGTCGCGGGCGCCGCCAGCGGCTTCAGCGCAGCCGTTTCTTCTGTCACCCACGACGATCCGCCGTGCTCGCGAAAGGCCGCGAGCAGCTTTTCAGGCAGCGCCGCAAAGATGCCCCTCTTCTCTGACGCAACGTGAAACGTTCCTTTCACAGGCATCACAGGGGCATCCGGATCCGCATCGTGCCGCAGCGGATCGTCCGCAGGCAGATCGTTCACTTCAGCGTACAGCGCGTTCAGGTCGCCCGTCTCCTCACTGGGCGCGTCGCCTGCCGCTGCCTGCAGGGTCTCTGCGGGCGATACGTCCCTGGTCACTGCGTGCAACGGCCTGTCGTGCGGCACGCCCAGGTACTCCAGCACCTGCTGCGCCACTTCCTGAAACACCGGCGCGCTGGTTTCCGCGCCATAGCGTGAACCGACCGTCGGCGTGTCGATCACCACGGCCACAGAGATTGCAGGGTTGTTGACCGGTGCAATGCCCGCAAAGCTGGCCACCAGTTTGGTGTGCGAGTAGGTGTGCGTCACAGGGTCCACCTTGTTCGCAGTGCCTGTTTTGCCGCCGGCACTGTACCCGTTCAGTGCGGCCTTCTTGCCCGTTCCCTCCACTACCACGCCCTCCATGATGTTGCGCATCATGGCCGCAGACTTCTCAGAGATGACGCGGTGTGTGCCGTCCGGCAGGTGGCCGCCCAACTGGGTCGCGGGCTTAAACAATGCCGGCTGCAGCTTCGCGTCGCCCTTCATCACCTCAGTTTCTGACAGCACCACACGCGGCGGAATGTAAGTCCCGCCGTTCGCCAGCGTAGACACCATGGTTACGAGTTGCACCGGCGTCACACCCACCTCCTGTCCAATGGCAATCGAGAGAATGCTGGGCGCGTCCCACTTACGCGGTGCGCGCAGCAGACCGCGCGTTTCGCTGGGCAGTTCGATACCCGATCGGTCGCCGAAGCCGAAGGAGCGAATGTAATCGTAGAAGCGTTGGTTGCCCAGCTTCATGGCCATCTTGGCCGCGCCCACGTCGCTCGAGTGCTCGAGCGCGTATTTCACCGTGACGCGGCCGAAGTGGTCGGACTTATCATCGTGCAGCGTGCGCCCGAACAGCGTCATCGCACCGCCCTGGCAATCGACAATGTCGGTGGGCTGCACGCCCGCACCATCAATGGCAGAGGCATAGGTCAGCAGCTTGAACGTGCTGCCCGGCTCGTACACATCGCTCACCGCAAGGTTCTTCAGGATGGCGGGATCCTGGTGCTTCAGATCGTTTGGGTTGTAGCGGGGTGCGATGGCGAGCGCGAGAATCTGGCCGGTATGCGGGTCCTGCACCACCACGGTGCCGTGCGCCGCCTTCATTTTCTCCATCTGAGCATCCAGCGCGCGTTCGGCAATGTGCTGGATGTTGGTATCGATGGTCAGCACCAGGTTTTCACCCGGCAGCGGTTCGCGTTCTTCGCTGCCCAGGGCATGCCGCTTGGCGTCCACAGCGGTCAGAACGCGGCCGGGCGTGCCGTGCAGATCGTCCTCAAACTCGCGCTCCATTCCGCCGAGTCCGTTGTCATCCAAGCCCACATAGCCGAGCACCTGCGCGGCTAAATCCGTATTCGGGTAGAAGCGCTTGAACTCCTTCTGTAAGTAAACGCCTTTCAGATTTAGCTCTCGGATGCGCGCTGCCTGTTCCGGCGTCAACTTACGCGCAACCCAGGCAAAATTACGCGACGCGTTCAGACGCGCCAGAATGCTGCTTTGCGCGGTGAAGGTGTCTGTGGGGTCCACATGAACAATGCCTGCCACCAGTTCTGCAACGTTGGCGCGATTCTCACCCAGTTCGCTTGGCACCGCGTACACGGATTCTGCCAGTACGGTCACCGCAAGCTCTCGCAGGTTTCGGTCATACAGCACGCCGCGTCGGGGTGCCACCTCAAACGTGCGTTGCTGCTGCTTTGCCGCGCGGTCCACCCAGTCGTGGTGACGGATCACCTGCAGCCAAACAAGACGCATGCCGATGACGCCCGTCCACAGGAGAAACAACAATGCCACGTACGCGAAACGAACGCGCCGGATGGGTGCGGTAAGTGGCTGGCGAAGCGGTGGCATCTTATAAGTCTCTTATGCGTCCCGCCTGCAAGCCGGGAAGGCAGGTCATAAAGCAGCAGGTCATTACGGCAAGATTGTTGCTGGTAGAGACGCTTCTGCAAGCACTGGAGCCGAGTTGCCGAACGATCCATCCGGCCGAACAACCTGGCCAGGCTGCGGAACGTCCAGGCCAAGTTGCTTTGCGATGCGATCGATGCGATCCGGATCAGACAACTGCGCTTCGCTCAAGCGCAACTGGCGATTATCTTCACGCAGGTGCTCCACGCGCAGCTTCTGCGCCTCAATGGAGTAGCCCGTCTCAATGGAGGAAAAGTGCTGCCACACAAAGGTCATCACCATCAGGAACAGCACGCTCATGGCAATGGTGAACGAACGCATTTCACGGCGGCGCTCTGGGTCGTCTGCCTTCACCATGCGGGTGTTGTCGATGTACTTGGTGAAGAAGATTTCCGGTGTCGGTCCGCGGCGCGCCCTGCGCTGCTGCTCAAAGATGCCGCGGTTATGCTCGCGGAACGACTCCACGCGTTCGCGCTGCGCCCGTCCGCCTGCCATCGTCATGGTTGCCGCTATGCCGTCCATCGCCGTATCCCTCGCCTCAAATCCTTCTTACTACTGGCTGAGCCATCCACTTAGCACGCCGTTCTAAATACTTGCTGTGGGTTTTCCTAAGTTCCCACAGACTTATCCACAATCTTGTTTCTCAACTTACCCGGTTCTACGTCCCCGGCTGCTGCCTCCCTCAGGAGGTACCTTCCTGGCTGCCTTCTTGCTTTCGCTACATCTTTCCGCAACGCGTAACTTGGCGCTGCGCGCTCGTGGATTTTGTCCCGTCTCGTCTTCGTCCGCAACGACTGGTTTTCTGGTCAGCACGTTCCAAACTCCTTGTTGCGCCGCATCCCGAAAGCTGTCCTTTGCCATGCGGTCTTCCAGCGAGTGAAAGCTGATGACCGCAATTCTGCCGCCCATTGTTAGAAGAGAAGGCGCGCTTTCAAGCAGCGACCGTATCTCACCCAGTTCGTTATTCACACGAATCCGGATTGCCTGAAAGGTTCTTGTCGCAGGATGAATCGTGTCCGATTTCATCGCGGGGGCCGCGGCCGAAATTACCTTGGCTAACTCTGCCGTGGTAAGTATCGGCCGCGCCCTCACAATGGCTCTGGCGATTCTCCGCGACCTCCTTTCCTCTCCGAATTCGTAAATCAGATTGGCGAGGTCTTCTTCGTCCGCCTGATTTACCACTTGTTCCGCTGTTTCGCCGCCGCGCGTATCCATACGCATGTCCAGCGGCGCATCCAGCCGAAAACTAAATCCTCTGCCTGCCTGGTCCAGTTGCAGGCTGCTTACGCCAAAGTCGGCCAAGAGGCCATCCAGCGTGGCAGGCTGCAGAACGCTCGCCGCCGTTGAGAAAGCCTGCGGGTACAGCACCAGTTGCGGCATCTCGCTGCCCAGCTCTTCCCGCAGCGCCTCCAGCCTTGCCGAAGCTAGCTGAAATGCCTCCGGGTCGCGATCGAAACCAATCAGCTTCCCCGCCGGGCCAAGCCTTCGCGCAATCGCGCTTGCGTGGCCCGCCAGCCCAAGCGTTGCGTCCGCATAGGTACCCCCTCGGCGTACTTCCAGAAGGTTCAACACCTTTTCCAAAAGAACCGGCACATGCTGCGGCTTGTTCACCTTCCGCCTCCATGCGCGCCCACTGGGGGCGTTTACTGCGGCTGCTTACAGGCCAAGGTCGGCCAGTGCAGCCATGTCTGCTTCGGTCAGCGGCTCGGCATCCAGCTTGGCCTTGAAATCGTCATGGTTCACAACTTCCAGGTACGTCTGCGATCCCAGCACCACCACCTCAGCGGTGACTCGTGCACTTTCACGGAGCAACTGCGGAACGGTCAGCCTGCCCTGCACATCGAGTTCCGCCATCTGGCCGTAGTAATTCGTCACGTCCAGAAACTTCTTCTTTGCCGGATTCATGTTCGGAATCGCGGCCAGCTTTGCCTCCACCGCTTCCCATTCGCGCAGCGGGTAAATCTCTGCCCTCTGTCCGTCGCGGCTGGTGATGTAGAACTGCGGCCCGTAAGACTCGTCCACGCGACGCTTGAATTCGGCAGGCAGCTTCAATCTGCCTTTCTCGTCAACCCGTGCTGGATGGTTTCCCCGGAACATAACTGCTGATGTAAGGCCATCAGGCGGTCTGAAACGTAAACATTTCAGCTCTGATGATCCTCTGTTCTCCTTTTTGCTCCACTTTGTTCCACTACGAGGACCATCTTCACCCTTACCGGCATGTGGGTAAAGCGGAAAACTAGACTATTTTTGTGGGTTTCTTGCGATTCTGTGGAAAACTTTCCAAGATGGCGCAGGGTGGAGGCAACCCGGATATCACAACGTGGTTACCAAAGATTGATATTGGTGCCTGTCGGCAGCCTTATTCGGCGCTTTGCTCTCGCGACTTCTTCCGCCGGATCATCCAGAGCAGGTACAGAACGATCAGGATGTTCGTCAGCAGAATGGCGAAATGCCATGGGCTCGGACGCCGGACCACTTCGTACAGCTCCCACGGGACAAACGAGATGCTGAGCCACAGAGTGACGTACTCTGCCCAGACCTTGCGTTTGAGCAGGCCGTAGGCTTCCGTGATGCACAACGCACTGTAGAGCGATGTGCCCATACTGATGAGCCGAAGCTTATGGTGCGTCACCTGGCCTACCTTGTCCATGACCAGGTCTACCAGGTGGCTTTCCGGGTCGAAGTGCAGCTCACGCATGATGCGTTCCACCGATCCGGAAAGGTCGTGATGCACAAAATGCAGCGCGCCCAGGCTGACGCCCATGAAGAAGACGGCCTTGCACAGCTTGAACAGACCGATGAGGAACAGGCCTGTGTCGCGCGGCTGAATGTGCTCTTCCGGACATTCCTCGACCGATGCCTGATTGCCGGAAAGCTCTGCCGAGGAAGTCACCGTCACCTTTGTAGTGTTGAAGTGGTTCGGCGACTTGTCAATGGATTGCACCCGGTACCCTGCCACACAGTGTGTAGGACGCATCGGATAGGGAAACAAGGTGTGCGGGGTGCAGCCTGCGGACGCCACCTTGTGGCGACAACACGTCTGCAGGAGGACGGATGAGACGGCTTGCAATGCTGGTGCTTGGGTTGGCGCTGGTCTTCAGCGGCACCATGGCGAAAGCACAAAGGGATCCGGACGTGGGCGATGTGGCCATGTCCGACAAGAAGGTGCTGCTCGACAATCTGGACAAGTCGCCCATCCATCTGCGCCTGCGCGGGGCCATTCGCTCGGCGGGCCTCGTGGACACGCTCAGCGGCAAGGGGCCGTTTACGCTATTCGCGCCTACAGACGACGCTTTTGCACGGCTGCCCGCGGGCACGCTGACCAACCTGGAGAAGCCGGAGAACAGGGACCAGTTGACCCATCTGCTGCAGTACCACATGATCGCGGGCAAGCTCACGGCAAAGAAGCTGAACAAGGCCATAAAAAAGGGAAAGGGTTCCGCCAAGCTGACCACCCTGGAAGGCGGTGTGCTCACCGTGACACGGGCGGCAGCATCCTCACACTGACTGACGCAAAGGGCGGTACGGCTGTGATTACCACGGCCGACGTGAGCGGCAAGAATGGCACCCTGCATGTGATTGACGCCGTGCTGATGCCTCGTTAGGCACTACGAATCACCCGGTCCGGCTTCGTCATCCGCGAAGTGCAGCGGGGTCGCAACGATCAGAAATAGGGATTGCGTTTCCAGAGGAGGACCTCAGTTCCTGCTGTCAGGCGCAAGGCCTCGTGCGCCTTCAGCCACGGACGGAATGTCGCCGCTGCCATGCAGCCTGCCAGGCGAAAGCCCTGCCAGCAAAAGCGGTTGCTATATGACAGGGGCCGTCGAGTACGGTGAAACGAAACTTACGTGTGATTTCGTGGAATGAAGCTCGGCCTTCCACACGCACAATCCGCGATGAAGGCTGGGGCGTTTGCTGTGTGTGAGGCGCGGGAGCAGCTTGGCCCAGCCGGCACACACGAAGAGGAGCAACTGGATGAACAAGTTTGCAAAGGCAGTTTTAGGCGCAGCACTGTTGGCCGGCACCATGACGGCTGTGGCACAGAAGGATCCGGACGTGGGCGGCGGGCCCAAGTTTGCCAGCAAGACCATTGTTGAGAACGCGGTGAACTCGCCCATCCACAAGACGCTTGTGGCCGCCGTAAAGGCTGCGGGCCTGGTGGATACACTCAACAGCGCGGGTCCGTTTACCGTGTTTGCACCCACGGATGACGCCTTCAACAAGCTGCCCGCGGGCACGGTCGATACGCTGGTCAAGCCGGAGAACAAGGACCAGCTCACCAAGATCCTGACCTATCACGTGGTGCCCGGCAAGATCAGCGCAAAAGAACTTGCAAAGATGATCAAGAAGGGTGGCGGCACGGCCACGCTGAAGACCGTACAGGGCGGAACCCTGAAGGCGACCATGAGCGGCTCCAACATCATGCTGACGGATGAAAAGGGCGGCATGGCGACCGTAACAACGGCTGACGTATTCCAGAAGAACGGCGTCATCCATGTGATCGACACTGTACTGATGCCTAGCTGAACCACTGCCTTGCGTTTCTCAGAAAAAGGCACCCGCGAGGGTGCCTTTTCACTTGCTCACGATCCCTGTTCACAGGCTTGTCGTCCCGCAGCGCAGGATCTGCATGTCAGTCCGTCCACGCACACTGCCGAATATGGGGCACAGCAGCCAGCGTATTCGCGCACCGCGCGAACGGTACAGCCGTAGTGATAGAGCGAGCATGTCTGTCAAGCGGGCACACATGCAGTCCCTTCGCTTCGCTGCGGGATGACAATGTCCCGAAAGTGCAGCAGAAATACGAGCGTCAGCCCAGGCCCTAGCCGCTCGTCTAAGTACGAGGAGCCGGAGCCGTGAGGGCGGCATCCGGCTCCTCGTTCTGTTCCGTCGCTTAGGGGTGGAGACGGAACAGCCTGCGGCACCGGCACACCTTCACCGGGGCGATCTTGGTTACATCTCCACCCATTGCCGCAAGAGGTTGTGGTACACCCCGGTCAGTTTTACAGCGGGTGCACTCCCCGGTTCCAGCATCTGGATGGACCCGTCGAGTTCGAACAGCAGCGCACGACGCTCATCACTGCGCACGGTGCTTTGCAGCCAGAAGAAGCTGGAGACCCGCTCCCCGCGCGTGACCGGCGTCACGTGGTGAAGGCTGGTGGACGGGTACAGAATCATGCTGCCCGCGGGCAGCTTGACGCTGTGTTCGCCGTAGGTGTCCTGTACGACGAGTTCCCCGCCGTCGTACTCGTCCGGCTCGCTGAAGAACAACGTGCAGCTCAGATCCGTGCGAATTCGCTGCCCCGTGGCCGTGTGCGTGCGGATGGCATTGTCCACGTGCGTGCCAAAGGTCTGGCCGCCTGCGTAGCGGTTGAACAGCGGCGGAAACACGCGGAGCGGCAACGCCGCGGAGCGGAACAGCGGGTTGCGCCCCAGCGCCTGCAGGATGACCTCGCCCACCTCGCGCCCAATCGGGTGCGTCTCCGGAATTTGCGAGTTCTGCTTGGTCAGCGCGGACTGGTGGCCCGCCGTGACGCGGCCGTCCACCCACTCGGCAGCGTCCAGCTTCGAGCGCAGTTGGCGCACCTGGTCCTTACTGAATACATCGGGGATCGTGACGAGCATCCTCACGTCCTTTCAAGCAAACCGCCGCTCCAGGCAGTACGCCGGAGCGGCAGTTGAGTTTAGAAGCGCGCGTTCACCGAGAACTGCGCGTTGACACGTTCGCCCGGAATCAAGCGGTTGCTGGCGGGCTGCTCAATGTAAAACTTGTTAGTCAGGTTGTTGATGTTGACCTGCGCGTTCAGGTGCTCTGTGATGGGCCGGCTGAGCATCGCGTTCAGCGTGTAGAAGCTGGGCACGGCACGGAAGGTGAGCGGCACGTTCCGCACATCGATGGGCGCGGACGTGGCGTACAGCGCATTGGCGGCGGTCGAGCTGGAACGGCGCGGCCCGCTGAAGTTACCACCCAGGCCACCGGTCAGGCGTAGCGGCAGGGAGTGCGTCACCCAGAAGTTTCCCGTGTTCTTGGCGACGTTGGCCAGCGGCAGTCCCACGGAGGAGATGAAGTACGGTGCCGTGTTGAAGCGCGCATCCGGCGTAGCGTTCGGATTGGTCTTCAGCCGCGCCTGCCACTCGTTGTAGAAGGTTGCGTTGATCGAGGCAAACGGCGAGATGTTGATGGGGTTGCCGCCGTTCGATGCAGCATTGTCCGCGATCACCTTGTGATCGAGATAGGCATAGCCCACGATCAGGTCAAAATGGTCGGGCAGGTGACCGAGTGCGCCAAGCTGTACACCCTGCACCCGCTGCGTGCCCGCCAGCACGGTATTCGCCGAGTTGAACGGATCGGTCTCTTTCGCGTTCTGCTTGGTGGTGCGGAACAAGCTGCCGTTCAGGTTGAGCTTGTTGTTCACCAGGTCCCACTTGCTGCCGACCTCGTAGGTGGTGTTCTCCTCCGGCGGCAACGTGGCGTTATTGGCGGAAAGCGAAAGCGTTTCCGCCGAGGGATTGAAGCTGGTGCCGTAGTCGAAGTAGATGCTGCCGTTCCCCGTCGGCTTGACGATGGCCGCGGCGCGATAGGTAGGCTGCTTAATCAACTGCGACACATCCGTCACAGCAAAAGGCGCGGTCACGGGTAGCAGGGTGGTTGCCGTTGGCCCCAGGCTTTGCGTGTTGAAGTAGTCGAAGCGGACGCCGCCCGTCAGCAGGAAATAGCGCGACAGGTGCAGGCTATCCATCAGGTTCAGGCCGTACGTCTGCGAGCTGACGTGCGTGGGAACCGTGTCTCGGATCGTGGCAGGCGTGGGATCATCCGGGATGGGCGAGAGCAGGTTGGCATAGGACGTGAACGCACTGCCGTCGGCGTTGAAGTAGCTGTAGCTGCCGGTGGCCGTGCGCTCGCGGCCACCCTCCACCAGCACGGCGGCGTTGTTACCAATGCCGTGAAACGTGAAGCTGCTGGTCAACTCCGTGCGTGCCCACAGGATGTCGTCGGTCGCATTGCGTGCAATGTTGTTGCGGCGCAGATACGCCTGGCCCACGGGCGTGTTCTGCGCATAGCAGGAGTTGGCGACCGTCGCTGCAACAGCGCAGGTCGCCGTGTAGCCGGCGTAGATACGGTTGGCCGCCGCAGCCGTAGAATTCAGCGCAGGACCGACACCCGCGATAGTGCCGGTGGAGTTCACAATGGCTTCCGTCACGCGCACCTGCCGCGGATAGCGTCCGTAGCGAACCGACGTACGCATGCTGGTGTGCGACCCAAAGTCATGCTCCAGCTTGGCCGTCGCCAAATCCGGTGTCAGGTTCATCTGGTTGAAGTTCCGATAGCCGTAGAAGGTGTTCGCCGGCACCGGGGCGACGACCGTGTCCAGCCATGTCAGGCCGTAGTCCGGCGTGGTGCGCTCGATCTGGTGCATGTACTGCAGTACAAAGCGTGTGGAAGTGTTCATCCCGAAGATCAGCGAGGGCGCAAACGCAACGCGGCGCACCTGGCTGATGTCGCGGCCCGCCATCCCGGTTTCCATGCCCATGGCGTTGAAGCGGAACGCCGCGTTGCTTACCAGGCCGGTCAGCGGAACGTTCATGTCCAAGGTGCCGCGGCGCATGCCGTTGGTGCCGAACTGCAGGTTGGGCCGGATGAACCGGTTGACAACCGGCTGCTTCGACTCCTGGTTGACGACGCCGCCAGTAGACCCACGACCAAACTCGACAGAGGCCGGGCCCTCCAGCACGTCGATGCTCTCGTAATCGAACGCATCGCGGAAGTACGATCCAAAGTCGCGGATGCCGTCGAGAAATATGTCTTTCTGCGCGGAAAAGCCGCGGATGGTCAGGTTGTCGCCCTGCAGGCCGCCCTCGCCCGCCGCCAGCGCGATGCCCGGCACGTTCTTCAGGCTGTCCTTGAAGCTGACCGCCGCCTGCTCCTGCAGGATGTACTGCGGCACCACGTTCACGCTCTGCGCCGTGTCGGTCAGCGACTCCGTGAACTGGCTCAGCGCGACGGAGTTGCTGCCCGCCACGACGCTCACCTGATCCGCATTCTGGATCTGGATCTCAGCGCGGAGACCGTTGCGTTCCAGCTTGAAGCCCAAGCCGGTGTCCGCCAGGATGGCTTTGAGCGCGTCCTCGTTCGTCAAAGCGCCCTGCGCGCCTTTGGAGTGAAAGCCGGCCACCTGGTCCGGCGGCAAATGCAGCGCGACCGACACGCCGGAAACCTGACGAAACCGTTCCAGCACGCTCGAGAGCGGACCGGCTGCGATGTCAAAGGTTTGTGTTGCCGCATGAGCTTCCTTGCTGCCGTGCCCGTGCGGTGCGGCCCACGCGTTACCCTGAAAACCCGTGCAGGCGGAAACCGCCAGCGTACCCGCGGCCACCAGGCGTCCCGCGCCAGCGCCACTCATCTTGAACGTCTTCATCCCTACTCTCCGAGGCTGCGGCGGTGACCAGTCCCTCAACTCCGTCCCGCTCTTGCGCTACACACTCGGCTTGGCCCCTCAACCACGCCTTCCACAACCCAAATCGCCCCGCCGCGGCGGAAATACGACAACTTGGGTCCGATATGAGCAGAGTACATGAACTCGGACTACTTCTGTCCGAGATGTTGTAACTTTTTCGCGCAGAGCACGAATACCGCACGTTTTGCACCCGCCTGGTAGCTGTCATCCCGCAGCGAAGCGGAGGGATCTGCATGTGTGCAGGTTCGCTATCACCATTACGCTGTGGCAGTAAGGCTCGCTCGTTCGCGCCTTTTGCGAATCTTTAACCTGAGCCTCACTCCGAACGTCGGTAAGCGATCACACATGCAGATCCCTTCGCTTTGCTACGGAATGACAAATGAAAAGAAGGTACGCTGGCAAAAGTCAGCCGGCACGAGACTGGGAGAGAGCGATGCGTCACGTATTTGAGTCGGAGCAGTGGCTGCCCTATTCGCTACCGTTGGTGTTTGCATTTTTCGCCAATCCGCAGAACCTGCCGCCGCTGATGCCCCGCTGGCAGCGGGCCCGCATTGACGAACTGCACCTGGTGGCACCGCCCGCGCCGCCAGCCGGCTCTCCCACAAAGATGGGCACGGGTGCCGGCACCACCATGGTGCTCAGCTTTCGCGCCGTGCCTCTGCTGCCTGTGCGCCTGCGCTGGCTGGCGCGGATTCCGGAGTTCCAATGGAACGACCACTTCTGCGACGAGCAGCTCGCCGGTCCCTTCCGCTATTGGCGGCACTGCCACTCCGTCCGCAGCGAGACGCGCAACAACGTGGAAGGCACCGTGGTCCGCGACCATGTGGACTACGAGCTACCCGGCGGCAGGCTCGGCGACCTCGCTAACATGCTCGGCGGCCGGCTCCAGATACGTTTCATCTTCCGCTACCGCCACCGGCAGACGGCAAAGCTTCTACCGGAGTTCGCAGAAAAACTCAATCCACGCGAACCGCTTCTTACGCACTGAGTGACCCTCTGGCGACTGGTCGTTCCCCAAGCGAATGCAAAAAGCAGTTGGCGAGAGCGACAGGATCGCGCGCGATGCCGATTTTGCACTACTTCTGTTCAGGGCTAAGTGCTTCAGTCCATGCATCATGGACGGCTTCAATCACCACCACCGGTTCATCGAGCATGATCTCGTGCCCACTTCTTATTGCGATACGCAGTTGCCCTTTGGAGGAGCGGCTGGCGAGATCCCTTGTCATGCTGTCTACCGCCGCGTTGAACTCTGCGGTGTGAGCGGCCAGAGGTCCATCAAAGCTGAGCGGTATGCCGTGTTCCAACACTATCAACGGCTTGTCATAGTGCCAAACCAGCAACTTGCCAGGTGCCGTCCCGCCTCCTCGCTCCACTAAGACTGGGTCAGCAGGTGGTCCTTGAACTGAGCGGGGATCAATCGCTTGATAACGCCACACCTGCTCCTCGTGAGCCGAATCGATGAATACCAGGGCCGCCACCTTGCCAGGAAAGTCCTTCGTGAATCTGCGAACAAGAAGACCGCCTGCTGAGTGGCCAACAAGCAGGTATGGCGCCTCAACGTGTGCCGCTGCGAGTAAGTTCTTCAGGTCTTCTACCTGCTCCTCTATGCTCTCGCTCTCTGGACGTGCTCCATCGTGATCAACGGTGCTCTGACCCAAGCCTTCCCGATCATAGCTACAGACCTGAGTGAAGCGAGCAATCTGCGGCATCACAAGCTTCCAGTCGCTCGCCTCTCGGTAGAGACCGGTACTTAGGATCACAGTCGGACCGTGCCGTTGCCCTTCACAGTGCACGTAGAGGTGTCGTTTGCCTGCCGGGAAGATGCCCGTCTGCCCTATCTCTTGTCGGCCCAAGGCGATGCCAAGAACTACTGCGGTAATCCACGCACTTCGTGTTTGCATGCGCCTTGCTGCCTTCTTGGGAAAACTGTAATGACAAACGCCGTTCAAGGCAGCAACGTCATTCGCATCTAAACACCAGCTGGGAGATCAGGCAAGTATCTCCGCACATTGGTGCTAGTTGAGCCGGAACATCTTCTTCACCGGCAGCGTGGAGAACAGGCTCACGGAGAAGACCTGGTTATGCACGTCCACCACGCCGCTGGGTACCGGCGTGTACTGGTGCATGTAGCCCACTTCCAGCCTCGAGGTGGGTGTCAGGCCCCAGTTCAGCGCGCCGTATGTCCGGTTTTGGTTGAGGATGCGGCTGGTACCATGCGGACCGAAGTTGACCAGAACTTCGTCGTACACCGTCACGCAGTCGGGCCGTATGCCCACGGTGCTCCAGCGGAATGGAACGCTGGCGGTGAGCCGGTAGCGCGCTCGCTCGGAGTAGCTCCACACGACCGTGCCCTGACTTTTCACGGCCGTAGCATTGAAGCGCTGTTCCGCCCGCATGCGATGGACCAGCGTGACCGCCTTGGGACCGCTGCCGATGAGGTTGTGCTTCCATCGCAGCTCCTGAAAGATGCGGTGCTCCGGCTGCGCACCGCTGGCGATGGGCGAGCTGAAGCGGCCGCCCTCCGCAAGAGAGTTGCGGATGTAACCATAGCCGAGCATCGCATTCCATCCGTGGCCGATCTTGCGATCGATGGCAGGACGGAGGAGCAACTGCTCGCCGCGTTCGCCCCAGCCTTCGCGACGGAACTGCCCCTCCGCATGCGCCGTCCAGTTCTTTGTGATGGCATGGTCACCGAAGTACATGTACCACGCAGACTGCTGCGCGCCGCCCACCGCCTGCGCCGCGGCAGATGCGCAGATCTGCGAGGCGAACAGCAACAGCACGAACCCAGCCGCGCGCGGCAGGGCAGTCCAAGGCAGGTGCAGCTGGTAAGGCAATCCACGTCTCCCTTGCAGGCATCCAGCATCCGGCACACTGGGCTTTGCCGCTGCCCGTTCTGCGGGAAGCTGGGGCCGTCCATTGGACGGACGGACACACCGAAGCGTTTGCCGCAGAGTCCTCACGGGCGGAGCGCATCACAGATGCTTAGCGTCTGCCGTGGTCCGCCACCTGCCGGTCTTCAAAGTCTTCGCGCTGAGACATGAGCAGGGCAAACGTCATCGGTGGCATCTCCAGGCAACCCTCTCGAACGGTAACCTCTGCGCGCGAGATCGCTTCCAGCCTTTCGCCTTCCAGCAGGGCAAAGGTGTAGGGCTTCTCGCCAAAGTTGATCGCCATGCGGGCTTCTTCGCGCTGCACCACCAACGTCCGCGATTGTTCGTTCGCGGTCACCACCAGGTGGTGCAAATCACCATCGTTCAGGCAAACGTAGCTGCGGCGCAGCTTGATCAGTTGCTTGACCCAGCCCAGCATCTCTGCGTGTTTGCCACCGTTCTGCTCGTCCCAGTTCAGCTTGGAGCTTTCATAGCTGGCGGGGTCCTCTGGGTCCGGCACGTCTTCGCCAAACCCGAACGCGGCAAACTCCTGCCGGCGTCCCTCGGCCACCTGCTTGCGCATTTCCTCGTCCTCATGGTCGGCAAAGTAAAGGAACGGCGTGGACGCAGCCCACTCCTCACCCGCAAAGAGCATGGGCAGGTACGGTGCCGTGAGCAAAACAGCAATGGAGACCTTGGCCGCATCGAACCCGACAAGGTGCTCCAACCGCTCGCCACGCGCGCGATTGCCCACCTGGTCGTGGTTCTGATCGAAGTGGATGAAGTGGTGCGCCGCTAAACCGCTGGGCGGACGCCCGTGCTTCCGCTTGCGGTGTCCGGAGTAGCTGCCGTCGTACACGTACGACTGCTGCATCGTCTTTTCCAGATCCGCCAGCGAACCGAAGTCTGCGTAGTAGCCCTGGTTGCTGTTCTCAGGCGTATACAACACCGTGAACAGCGCATGGTGGAAGTCGTCGCTCCACTGCGCGTCCATGCCGTAGCCGTTCGCCTCGCGCGAGCGAACAATGCGCGGATCGTTTAGATCGCTCTCAGCGATAAGAAAGAATTCGCGCGCCAGGGTGGAGCTCAGCCGCTCCACCTCGCTTGATATCTGCTCCAGAAAGTGCACGGCAGAAAGGTCGATGAAGGCATGCACGGCGTCGAAGCGCAGGCCATCGCAGTGGTAGTCCTTCAGCCACATGAGAACGCTATCGATAAAGAAGCGACGAACCTCATCACTGCCTTTGCCGTCGAGGTTGACCGCGTCGCCCCATGGTGTCTTGCGGTCCGGGTTCAGGTAGTCGCCATACTTCCCCGCGTAGTTCCCCACCGGGCCGAAGTGGTTGAACACCACGTCGAGAATCACGCTGAGGCCGGTGGCGTGGCAGGCATCGACAAATCGCTTGAACCCGTCAGGACCGCCATACGCTTCATGCGTGGCGAACAACGCGACGCTGTCGTATCCCCAGCCCTGCTTGCCGGCCCAGGCTGCAATTGGCATCACCTCAACGTGCGTGATGCCGAGATCCGCAAGGTACTTCAGGTGCGGAATGGCACCGTCAAACGTGCCTTCCCTGCTAAAGGTGCCTATGTGTAGTTCGTACAGGATGGCACCTGTTTTCGGCGCGCCACGCCACAGCTGATCGTGCCATTCAAAGTTCTTGTGATCGTAGAGTTCCGACAACCCATGCACACCGTCAGGCTGCCGCAGGCCGCGGGGATCCGGGTATGGATTCGGGTCGTCGTCCAACAGAAAGGCATACCGGTCGCCGCACCCCGCTTCAGGAACCTCGAGCGTCCACCAGCCGCGCTGGCTCGGTCCGTTCATGGCCAAGGTCTGATCGCGCCAACGCAATCCCATACGCTCCGCCTTGGGAGCCCATACACCAAATTTGTGCAATGCAAATTCCAATCCGTTGGAGCGTCGAAGCACCAACCTCTGACTCTTTTGTTTTAGTTCAATAGATGTGTTGCAGCGGTCTTCGCGCACAGCAAAGGTCAGCACTCTTCTTCCGTCATCTCACGCCCATTTACGACATCATCACTGAGTTGCTGCAAATTTGTCGTGAGGTTGACAGGCTGCCTTTTGAACGTGGCCGCGAGCAGTTTGGTAGAGACGTAGCCAAACAGAGGCTCTACGAGCGCAGTGCCAGCCGCTCCTGCAGCAGCGCCGCGAGGTATGGCTGCGCCGTGTGCATCGCGCCCTCGACCGAGATGCCGTACTTCTCGCGCAGCGCTTCCACCTTGCCGTGCTCGATGAACTGGTCGGGCCAGCCGATGCGCACCACCGGCGTTTCCACGCCCGCGGCGGAAAGCGCTTCCAGCACGGCCGATCCAAAGCCGCCAGCCAGTACGTGGTCTTCAAACGTGATGACCAGGCCACATGCTCGGCCGTAGTGCTCCACCGTACTCGTGTCGAGCGGCTTGACGAAGCGCGGATTGATCACGGCCACCGAGAGCCCAAGCTGCCGCAGTTGCGCCGCCATGGCCTGCGCCATGGGCAACAGCGCGCCCAGGCCGAAGATCGCAACGTCATGGCCGTCGTCGATCACCTCTGCCTTGCCGATTTCAAGAGCCACCGGCTGCGGCTTGGGCGTATTGCCCGGGCCGGTACCGCGCGGATAGCGGATCGCGCTGGGGCCGTTGTGCTGGAGCGCCGTCTGCATCATGTCAGCCAATTCGTCCTCGTCCTTCGGCACCATGTGGACGAGGTTCGGAATCGCGCGGAGATAGCTGATGTCGAATAGGCCGTGGTGCGTCGGGCCGTCGTCGCCGCTTAAGCCGCCGCGATCCATGCAGAAGACGACGGGTAACTCCTGCAGTGCTACGTCATGCACGATGGGATCAAACGCCCGCTGCAGAAACGTGGAGTAGATGGCGCAGAACGGGCGGTAACCCTTGGTCGCCATGCCCGCCGCAAAGATGACCGCATGCTCCTCTGCAATGCCTACGTCGAAGTAGCGCGTGGGATGCGCAGGGCGGAACAGGTCAAGCGCCGTGCCATTGGGCATGGCCGCCGTGATGGCGATGACCTTGGGATTGTTGTTCGCCAACTTAACCAATGTTTCCGCGAAGATTTCGGAGTAGGTCTTCTGACCGGCAAGCGCGGTGTCGCCCGTCTGCGGATCGTACGGTCCAAGCCCGTGGAACTTCTTCTGCTTGTCCAGCGCGGGCTGAAAGCCCTTACCCTTCTGCGTGATGGCGTGCAGGATCACGGGCCGGTTCTGCGTCTTCAGAAACTGAAACGTCTTCACCAACAGAGGCAGGTCGTGCCCGTCGATGGGGCCGTAGTAATCGAGCTCGAACTCCTCAAACAGCATGGCAGGCCCAAGCAGCCCCTTGACGCTTTCCTCAGCTTTTTTCTGCACATGCTTCGCAGCCTTGCCGCCAAAGCGCTCGATCAACTCCGACGCGCGGTCGTGCAGGTACTTGAAGCGGGGGTGCGTCACCACGCGATGGAAGTACGACGCAATCGCACCGACGTTTTTGTCGATGGACCACTCATTGTCATTCAGCACGATGATCATGCGCTTGGTTTGCGCGGCAATGTTGTTCAGCGCCTCATACGAGATGCCACAGGTAAACGCCGCGTCACCGGCCAGCGCCACAATGTGCTCGTCGCCGCCGCTCAGGTCGCGCGCCACGGCCATGCCCAGCGCGGCGGAAAGAGCGGTGCCAGCGTGTCCTGCGCCGAAGCTGTCATGCTCGCTTTCCGTCCGCAGCATAAAGCCGTTCAGGCCGCCCGGCTGCCGGATGGTGTCAAACCGCGACTCGCGCCCGGTGAGCAGCTTGTGCACATAGGCCTGGTGGCTCACATCGAACACCAACGAGTCACGCGGAGTTTCGAACACATAGTGCATGGCGATGGTCAGTTCCACCACGCCAAGGTTCGGGCCAATGTGCCCGCCGGTT
Organism: uncultured Terriglobus sp.; assembly: GCA_964242065.1. Taxonomy (GTDB): domain Bacteria; phylum Acidobacteriota; class Terriglobia; order Terriglobales; family Acidobacteriaceae; genus Terriglobus. The sequence continues at coordinate 35,862 of CAXTBQ010000006.1, forward strand.
TTCGCCACACTCTGGATCAGCCGCGCCCGGATTTCTTCCGCCAGTTCGCCTAGCTGAGGAACAGACAACTTCTTGATGTCCGCGGGCGAGCCGATCAGGGGCAGGTATTCACTCATCGCTCCTATAGGACGCGGGTGCGCAGGGAAGAGTGCAGGCCACCTTCCATCCGGTGAAATCGGTTTGGCCGGTTTCGGCGCTACTCTGCCATCGCTTCGGAGATCGCGGGAGACTCAGCTCCGCTGCCCAGCGCGCCCTCCCACCGGGCGACGACCGCACTTGCCAGGCAGTTGCCGGCCACGTTGATCGCCGTGCGGCCCATGTCCATGAGCGCGTCGATGCCCAGCAGCACCAGGATCGGCTCGCTGGGCAGTCGCAGCGTTCCTGCCGTGGCCAGCAGCACCACCAGCACCGCGCGCGGCACACCCGCGACGCCTTTCGACGCCAGCATCAACGTGCCCATCATGAACACCTGCTGGCCCACCGGCAGCGGCACCTTTGCCACCTGCGCCACAAACACCATCGCCATGGAGAGGTACAGCGTGGACCCATCGAGATTGAACGAGTAACCCGCCGGAATTACGAAGGAGAGAATACGGCGCGGCACACCGAACGCTTCCATCTCCTCCATGGCGCGCGGCAGCGCGGCCTCGCTGGTGGCCGTCGCAAACGCAATCGCTGCCGGACCGGAAATGTGCTGCAACAGCCTGCGCAAAGGCAACCGCGCCAGCAGCGCGACCGGCAAGAGCACACAGAAGATGAAGAAGAGCGCCGCTGCGTAGAACACGAGCAGAAGCTTGCCCAGATGCAGGAGCACGTCCGGCCCCATGCGCGCCACGGTGTATGCCATGGCCGAGGCCACGCCAAACGGCGCAAGGTACATGACCACGTTGGTGAAGCGGAACATCACCTCGCTCAGGCTCTCCGTCAGCCGCAGCACGAGCTCTGCCTTCGCGCGCGGTGTCATGGCCAGCGCCATGCCGAAGATGACGGCGAACACCGCGACCTGCAGCACCTGACCTTCGGCAATGGATTTGGCCAGGTTCTCCGGAAACACGTGCGCCAGGAAGTCCTGCCAGTGCATCGGAGGAGTGGTGGGGATGCTGCCTGCAATGTCCGGCGGCAGCGTAAGCCCGGCACCCGCATGCGAAAGATTGGCCGCCACCAGGCCGACCACCAACGCGATGGTCGTCAGCACCTCGAAGTACAGGAGGCTCTTCCAACCCATGCGGCCTACGCTCTTCAGGTCGCCGTGGCCCGCGATACCGCTGACCAGCGTGGCCAGGATCAGCGGCGCCACCACTGTCTTGATCAGCCGCAGAAAGATGTCGCTCAGGAAATGTGCCTGGATGGCGAGTGCGGGCGCATCCAGCCCAATCTCCACACCGGCCACCATGGCGACCACGATCCACGGCGTCAGCCTGCGGCGCAGCCACCCCGCCCACAAGCAGAGCAGCAGCACGGCCAGCACGCGCAGCGCAACACCCGCAAAGTGCACTGCACCAAGGCTGCCCGCGCTTTTCCATACCAGAGCCGCACCCAACAACAGCAGGAGCAAGGCAGTGCCAACGAGCAGAGCTTCGTTCCTGCGATTGGGTGGGGCAGTTTGTGTGCCGGGCATCCCCACACTCTACCTGTTTCCGCGGGGGACGCGTAAAGTGATGCTGACATGCTCCTCCGCTCCCTGTTGATCGCTGCAGTCGGGCTATTGCCCGCCGCGCTACATGCGCAGCTAGACCCGCTCTCGCACCGCGCTCCGGCAAGCAGCCCGCTCACGCAGCCAACGCTCTCGCCCGGTGTGCTGACGCTGATGCAGCTGGACCGCGACTTCAGCAAGGCCACCGCGGATGGCGGCGGCAAGGTGTTCGCAAGCTGGTTCGCAGACGACGCCCTGGCGCTGAACAACGGCAAGGCACCCGTGCTAGGCAAGGACCGCATCGCGGCGGACGCAACGTGGGACCCGAAGCAATACCGCTTGGAGTGGCAGCCCAGCGGCGGACAGATGGGGCCGTCCGGCGACATGGGCTTTACCTGGGGCCACTACGACGGCCACGCAAAAGATCGCAACGGCAACGACGTGGTGACCGGCGGCCGCTACATTACGGTATGGAAGCGCCTGCCCGATGGCACATGGAAAGTAGCCATGGACGCCAGCGCCAACGAACCACCCGCCGCAGGCGACTGCTGCGTGCTGCCCAAACCGTAGGTGACCTGCTCGATACCTAGCGGACAGGTTGCAGATGGCGTGCGGCATCACGCTTCTCATGTAAGAGACGAAGAACGATTAGGTGAGAAGAAGTGAGTCGGAAGATCAAAAGGTGCCTTGGTTTCTTTACGCGAGCAGCGCCTGAGCCGGACCGGCTATGTGCCAAGTGGTACGTGAACACGTCAGGAGGAAAACTCGTCGCTGTTCTCACGCCAAGACGCCGTGAATCGATCTCAAGATCATGCAGAGCCTGAACGATGAGACGCGCATAGCGAAGAGCCGCTTCCTGTCCGAAGTGCTCTTCGCTCCACTCCAGGACCTCGTCGATGTCTGCTTGGGCTTGCGCGGTGAGATTTGCTTCCACCGTCGACTAAGCAGCCTTATCCACTCGCCTACCGGTCGTAGACAATCGCTCTGCGCGGCTCATAATGTAGTCGCCCAAGGCATCTACCGACTCAAACGTCATACCCTCGCCGCGCTCCAGCGAATCGATGGCTTCCTGCGCAGCATTCCGCAGCCACTCGAGCTTCTCGGCCTCGTCTTCCTGCTCTCGCTCCAGCAGGTACAAAGCGATGGCAATCGCCTCGTCGGCATTCTGATAGCGGCCAGACGCCACACCCTCCTGGATCAGGGCCTCGTTGTCGTCGCTGAGTTGAACTTCTCGCGTTGGCATCGTCTTTGCACCTACTATACGACTCCAGCAGATTCGCGGGCGCTACTCCTCGTCCTTTTCCTTCAACGCCGCCACCACGCTGAAGTCCTCCAGCGTCGTCGTGTCGCCCTTTACCTCGCCGGTCGCGGCAAGTTCGCGCAGCAGGCGTCGCATGATCTTACCGGAGCGTGTCTTTGGCAACGCGGGCGTAAAGCGAATGTCGTCCGGCCGGGCCAGCGCGCCGATCTCTTTCGCCACGAACTTCTTCAGCTCGTCCTTCAGCGCCGGTGAGGCTTCGATTCCATCTTCCAAGGAAACGAACGCGACGATGCCCTCGCCCTTCATCTCATCGGGACGACCCACGACTGCCGCCTCTGTCACCGAGCGATGCGCCACCAGAGCCGACTCAATCTCCATGGTGCCCAGCCGATGACCGCTCACGCTCAGCACATCGTCCACGCGGCCCATCAGCCAGAAGTAGCCATCCTCATCGCGGCGCGCGCCGTCGCCGGTAAAGTAGCAGCCCGGCACCTCGCTCCAATACGCCTGCTTGTAGCGTTCCGCATCGCCGAAGATGGTGCGAGCCATCGCAGGCCACGGCTTGCGAATAACCAACAGGCCACCCTGCCCCGCGGGCACCGGCTGTCCGTCCTTGGTCACGATCGCCGGCTCTACGCCGAAGAACGGTAGCGTCGCCGAGCCCGGCTTGGTGCTCACCGCGCCGGGGATGGGCGCAATCATGATGCTGCCTGTCTCCGTCTGCCACCACGTGTCGACGATGGGGCAGCGCTCATGGCCGATCTCGCGGTGGTACCACATCCAAGCCTCGGGGTTGATGGGCTCGCCCACCGTGCCCAGCAGCCGCAGCGACTGCAGCGAGTGCTTGCGCACGCAGTCCGTGCCCCACTTCATAAACGCGCGGATGGCCGTGGGTGCCGTGTAGAAGATCGACACCTTGTGCCGGTCCACGATGCTCCAGAAGCGATCGCCCTCCGGCCAGTTGGGCGCGCCCTCATATAGCAGTACGGTGGCCCCGTTCAGCAGCGGACCGTAAATCACATAGCTGTGCCCCGTGACCCAGCCCACGTCCGCCGTGCACCAGTACACATCCTCTTCGTGGATGTCGAAGATGTACTTGGTCGTCAGCAGCGTGCCCACACCGTAACCGCCGGTGGTATGAACCAGGCCCTTCGGCTTGCCGGTGGTGCCGCTGGTGTACAGGATGTACAGCGGATCCTCGCTGTCCATAGGCTCTGCCGCACACTGCGCGTCGGCCGCAGCGATCTCCTCCTGCAGCCAGCGATCGCGGCCTTCCACCATGGCCACTTCGCGGCCACTGCGCCGATGCACCAGCACCGTCTTCACGCACTGGCAACGCGTCAGCGCCTCGTCCGCAATCTTCTTCAGCAACACGTCCTGGCCACGACGGAAGCTTGCATCCTGCGTGATTAGCAGCTTGCAGTCTGCGTCGTTCATGCGGTCGGCCAACGCCTGTGCCGCAAAGCCGCCAAACACCACGTTGTGCACCGCGCCAATGCGCGCGCAGGCCAGCACCGCAATTACAATCTCCGGGCAAACGCCCATGTAGATGGCGACGCGGTCACCCTTCGCAACACCGTGGCGCTTCAGCACGTTCGCCATGCGCTGCACCTCGGCCAGCAACTCCAGATAGGTAAGCGAACGAACTTCTCCCGGCTCGCCTTCCCACAGCAGCGCTACCTTGTCGGCGCGGCTGCCCAGCGCATGGCGATCCACCGCGTTGTGGCACAGGTTCAGCTTGCCGCCACCGAACCACTTTGCCTCAGGATTGCTCCATTCCAGCACCGACGTTGGTTCGGTAAACCAATCCAGTTCCCCCGCCTGCTCGCGCCAGAAGCCCTCGTTGTCGTCAATGGAGCGCCGGTACATCGCGTCATACTCCGCGCGAGAGCGGATGTGCGCGCGTGCCGCGAACTCCGCCGGAGGCGGAAAGCTGCGGTCTTCGCGCAGGGACGACGTAAAGGCTTGGGAGGGCTGCGCTTCAGGCATGCTGCGGACGTTCCTCGAGTCGCTGGATCATTACGCCCGTCCGTAGGGAAAGACGCGGAACGATTCTAGCTGCTCCACGCAACAGCTCGCTTCCGGCTTGCTCCCAGCAGGAAGGTGAAATCCTCATCGCTCCAGCATCCGAGCGGCGGATTGACGGCGCTTTTCGCCGCTGCTAGTGTTGCCGTACATCTGAAAGGCGATGGGGTTCGCCTTGCCCGCGCAGCTTCCCGCTGCTGCTGATGACTCCTACATCCCGTAGGAGGCCCCTTGTCCGAACGCTCTTCCCGCACACGCTTCTCGCAGCAGTTCCGGCTCTTTGCGGAGCTGGTCCGGTGGATCCCTGTTGCCACCCTCGCCGGCATCTTCGCGGGCACGGCCTCCGCGGTCCTGCTCGCTTCGTTGACCTTTGCGACAGATGTGCGCGAGAAGCACACCTGGCTGATCCTGTTCCTTGCACCCGCCGGATGGGCCGTGGGTCTGCTGTACAAGCACCTCGGTAAGTCAGTGGAAGGCGGCAACAACCTCATCCTGGAAGAAGTGCACGACCCGCACGACACCATTCCGCTGAAGATGACGCCGCTCATCCTGCTGGGCACGTTTGTCAGCCACCTGTTCGGCGCGTCGGCCGGGCGTGAAGGCACCGCGCTGCAGACCGGCGCATCGCTTGCCGATCAACTCGCGCGTCCCTTCCGCATGTCGCCCGCGCACCGGCGCATGCTGCTCATGGCCGGCATCAGCGCGGGCTTCGCATCGGTCTTCGGAACGCCCCTGGCAGGGGCCGTGTTCGGCATCGAGGTGCTCGCCATCGGCACGCTGAGCTACGACGCCATCGCACCCTGCTTCCTTGCCGCATTCATCGGCGACCTGGTCACGCGGCAATGGGCAACGTACGTACCCTGTGTGGCGCACACGATCTACCGCGTCAGCGACACGCCCGTGCTAAGCCTCTCCGGCCTGTTCTATGCAGCGCTGGCGGGCATCGCCTTCGGGCTCACAGGCATGCTCTTTGCCAAAGCAACACACGCAGTGTCCCACGCTGCGCGTCGCTGGATCGCACGCCCGGAACTACGGCCCGCTGCCGGAGGCGTGCTGGTCACAGCAGCGGTCTTGGCGCTCGGCACGACTAGGTACATCGGCCTCGGCATTCCGACCATCGTCGCGTCGTTTCACACGCGCCTGCCCGCATATGACTTCGTCGCCAAGTTCCTGTTCACTGCCGTGACAGTCGGCACCGGCTTCAAGGGCGGCGAGGTGACGCCACTGTTCTTCATAGGATCCACGCTGGGTAACGCACTCTCCCGCATACTGCCGCTGCCACCCTCGCTGCTGGCAGGCATGGGATTCGTCGGGGTGTTTGCGGGCGCGGCGAATACCCCGCTCGCCTCCACTTTGATGGCCATGGAACTGTTCGGCGCGGAAGCAGGAGCGTACGCTGCCGTGGCCTGCGTCGTGAGCTACCTGTGCTCGGGACACACCGGCATCTACGCCGCGCAGCGTGTTGGCAGGCACAAGTACCTTTCTGCCGCGCAGCAGGCAAAAGGTGCATCGGAGCCTCTGTAACACCGGCTGACTCGCCCCGTTCCGTTGCCTGCGCACACGGTTCATCCCAGACTTTGAGCGAGGCTCCCAGATACCGGGACTCATGTCCGGGTAGCCTCGAACTTCCTGCACAGCAGGCCGGTTTCCGGAGCGTTTGGTAGCCTCTCTCTGTGACCCCCCAAGGAGCAGAAACGTCGCCTGCCCACAGGCAAGGCAAACGAGCTTTCACAGGAAAGCATCTGTGGCTCGGCTACCCTCTGTTTTTCTTCGGGGCCACAGCAGTTCTCGCCCAAAACACAAGCACCATCAACGGCAGCGTGCTGGATGAGACCGGAGCGGCCATTCCACGCGCCCACCTCCAGGTTCTGCAAGCAGACAGGGTTGTCCGCAAGCTCGACGCCGATGCCGCCGGACAGTTGCACCTGGCACCCTTGCAGCCCGGCCACTATGTGTTGCGGGCAACGGCGGCCGGCTTCGGTACGGTTCAGCAGCCGTTTGATGTGCCCTTCGCAAGAGCTCAGCTGCGCGTCGTGCTCCGCGTTGCCGCTGTTGCAGACGTATACGTTTCGGCGAGCGCGCAGGACTTGCAGTTGACGACCGACCCGGACAATAACCAGAGCGCGGTGGATCTGGACCGGGACGCGCTGGATCGCCTGCCGGTGTTCGATGCCGACTACATCGCGACCCTTTCTCGCTTTCTTAGCGCGGATGCCACCGGAACAAACGGCGTTACGCTTGTCGTAAATGGTGTGGAGTCGAACGGCCCGGGTGTTTCCGCATCCGGCATTCAGAGCGTGCGCCTGAACCAGAATCCCTACACCGCGCTCTACTCTTCACCAGGCCGGGCGCGGCTTGAAATCACCACCAGGGGCGGCACCAAGGCCTTTCACGGCTCCGGTAACTTCCTCTTCCGCAATTCGCTGTTTGACGCACGGGAGCCGTTCGCGACAAGCAAGCCATCTCAGCAGCGGCTGTACTTTGAAGGCGCGCTCACAGGCCCGCTGAACCAGGCGTTGCACCTGGGCCACGGTTCTACCTTTCTGCTGACAGGCAATCATGATTCCAACCAGCTGCAGGCTTTTGTGCTGGCCGCCGCACCCACGGGACTGGTGCAGACCAGCGTAGAGAATCCAACAACGCACGACCTTTACTCCGCCCGCGCCTTTCACACTTTTCGGAAAACCGATCTGCTTTGGATCGGGTACTCCTATGAACGCCGCACCGTGCAGAACGCAGCCGTGGGTGGAACGGTATTGCCGGAGGCCGGAACCGACGGCCACGCCTTTGAGCATGAGATCAATGTCGGCTACACGGCCGTGCTCTCGCCCCGCATGGTCAATCAGCTGCGATTTCTCGTGGGCAAAGCCGACAACCGCACGGACAGCGTCACGGCCCTGCCCGGGGTTATTGTTTCCGGTGCCTTCACCGGCGGTGGAGCGCAGGCCGATCTGAACCGCAGTGAAAACCACTTTGACGGAGCGGACTACATCACCTACAGCCACGGCAAACATGAGCTGCGGGCTGGCGTGGACGTTCCGGACATTAGCCGCCGCGCGTTTGACGACAACACCAACGCCCTTGGCACCTACACCTTTGCGGACCTGGCGGCGTACGCTGCGGGCACGCCCTCGCTTTATGTGGTGCAGCAAGGGCAACCGCGAGTCACCTTCTGGGAGATGGTCGTTGCCGGCTATGTGGAGGACACCTTCCGCGCGCGCCCCAACCTGTCGCTTTCTTTCGGCATGCGGTACTACTTCCAGAACTACTTCCACAACGATAGCGACAATCTTGCTCCGCGCTTCAGCTTCGCCTATGCCCCCGCCGCTCGCGGCCGCTTGATCCTGCGTGGCGGTGCCGGCCTGTTCTACGATCGCAGCGGTCCCCAACCTATCTCAGACCTGCTGCACTATAACGGCAGTCTGCTGCGTCGGTACGTGGTGTCTGCACCGGCGTACCCCCTCTCCGCCGGCGCGCTGGCTTCGCTGCCAGTGAGCGAGGTCGTGCTGGACGGTCGTACCCGCATCCCCTCAACGCTCCAGTTCAGCCTCGGCGTGGAAGAGCAGCTCACCAGGCAGAGCACTTTCTCCGCCAGTTGGGTGAGCACCCGCGGCATGAACCTGTTTCGTTCCATCGACAGCAATGCACCCCTTGGACCGGCTTTTGCGCTTCGTCCGAACCCCTCGCTGGGACAGGTGCGTTCGCTGCAATCGGAAGGGCACCTGCATTCGGAGTCGCTGGAACTCGCCTTTCGCGGACGGCCGGTACCCTGGTTCTCCGGCCAGGCGCAATACGCTCTGAGCAAGACGGAGACCGACACGCAGGGGATCGGCTACTTCCCCGCTGACAGCCGCAATCCGGAGGCGGACAGGGCACGCTCCGACAACGATCGCAGGCACAGGTTCGACCTGCTGGGCACCGTCACGGCCAGGTCCTGGTTCAGCCTCGGCAGCGCCTTCTCGGTTTACTCCGGGCGGCCGGTGAACATCACGACAGGCAGCGACAACAACCGGGACGGCCTTGTGGTAGACCGCCCGCTCGGCGTGCCGCGCAACTCCTTGCACGGTCCGGGCTTTCTGAACCTTGATCTGAACCTGTCGCACGATGTGCGGCTTGGAGCCGACGCGAAGAAGGCACCTGTGCTGACGCTTTCGCTGAACTCCTTCAACGTGCTGAATCACTTCAACCCGGTGACCTACGTCGGCGTGCAAAACTCACCATTCTTCGGGCGCGCAGTGCTCGGCCAGCCTGGCCGAAGGATGCAGCTGAACCTGCAACTCAAGTTCTGAAGCTGCTGCCCTCTGCCGCGCGTGCCGACACCTCCCGGTGCAACCGGCTCGCCAGGGGCTCCATGTGCCAGCGGAGCGCTCTGCAGAACTGCCGATGAAGCGCCTCAGCCAAGCGACTTCAGCCGTTGCACCTCTGCCATCAAGTCGTCGAGCTTCCGAACGATCTCGTCGTGGCGGGTGCGCGGAAAGCTGTCTTCCTTGCTCTCCACATAGAAGGTGCCGCCGGGCTCCAGGGTGCACTCCTTCACATCTCCCAGACCGCGGATGTTCTGCTTGTGGAGCACACCGATGAGTTCTTCACGGGTGAGGATCTCGCGGTCCATGGCCCGCTGATCGACCACGCTGTTGCGAACCAGCACCGTCTCCCTGCCCTGCAGCGCCTGGTTCAGCCGGGGCGCGCGGAACAGGATGCGGTTCAGCGTCCAGTTGGCGGCAAGCAACGCAACCGCGCCGATCAGGCCACCAGAGAGCGAGTTGTCGTCGCCAATGATGGCGTTCTGCACGGTGTTGGAGAGCGAGAGCAGAACCACCAGGTCAAACGGGTTGAGCTGCGCAAGCTCGCGCTTGCCAAACAGCCGTAGCAGAACGATAAGGCTCAGGTAGACGACGACCGGGCGAAGAATCTTCTCGAGCACGGGCACAGAGAGGTAGAACATGTCATGCAGCATGCCTGCAGGGTACCCCGAAAACGAGGGGGGTCTCTGCGGTACTACTTTGTCAAGGGTTCTGAGTGGATTCGCACACACAATGGTGCAATTACGGTTGAGCTTGGTGCGCCAGAAAACGTCAACAGCCGTGCGCACCGTGCACGCTAAACGCGCTTTTCTGCACGCGAAATGCGTGTCTGGCGCACCCTATTTTGTGCGGCTTCGCAGGGTCTGGTGCCAGGTCCAGGCGCTCTCGACGATGCTGTCGAGGTCGGCAAACTTCGGCTGCCAGCCCAGCTCGCGCTTTGCCTTGTCAGAGCTGGCGACCAGCACGGCGGGATCGCCGGGGCGGCGCGGTTCCTCCACCACCGGGATGTCGCGGCCGGTCACGCGGCGGGCACTGTCGATGACCTCTCGGACGGTGAAGCCCTGGCCGTTGCCCAGGTTGTACACCGCGCTCTCCTGGCGGCTAAGGCTTTCCAGTGCAAGCAGATGCGCCTCTGCAAGGTCGTGCACGTGGACGTAGTCGCGAACGCAGGTACCGTCCTTGGTGGGGTAGTCCTGGCCGAATATCCTGATCTCTTTGCGGATGCCGAGCGCGGCGTCGAGCACCAGCGGGATCAGGTGCGACTCCGGCTCGTGGTTTTCGCCGTAGCCGGGGATCGCGCCGGCCACGTTGAAGTAGCGCAAGGCCGCCCAGCGCAGTCCAAGCTGGGTGCCGAACCACCGCATCATGTGTTCGCTCAACAATTTAGACTCGCCATAGGCGTTGGTCGGAAGCAGGTCGTCGGTCTCCTGGATGGGCGTGCGCTTGGGCTCGCCGTAGCAGGCTGCGGTGGACGAGAACACCAGGCGGTCGGTGCCGGTGGCGTGCAGGCACTCCAGCAGCGCCAGGGTGCCCACGGTGTTGTTGCGGAAGTACTTGTCGGGGCACTTCATACTTTCGCCGGCCTCAATCAGCGCGGCAAAGTGCAGCACACCGTCGAATCTGGTCGCCGATAACGTCTTTGTGAGCAATAGCTTGTCGTGCAGATCGCCTTCCACAAAGATAGCGCCGGGGGGCACTGCCTCGCGCCGGCTGTGGCACAGGTTGTCATAGATGGTGACGCCATGCCCGCGCTCCAGCAACAGGCGGCTGACCGTGCCGCCGATGTAACCGGCACCGCCGGTGACCAGGTAATTCATGCCAAACCACTCATTTCTCGCGAAATCCGCGCAATTTGTGACATCAGTTTCTTCGTGGCGGGGTAAGTCACGCTTTCTTGTCCGGCGTCTTAGTTCGTGAATGGTTCACAAACCCGGTATCCGCAACCAAAGCCCTGCCACGGAGTCTATAGAAAAAGCGGGCACTCACCTATAGTGGAGAGGGACTCTTAACGAGCCAGCGAGGCGTTGCCATCCCTTTGATGGTGATCTTTGGATAGGGCGGGGCCCTGCCGTTTCTCGCGCAGGAGTACTCGCCAGCCGATGAACGTTTGGGTGTAGCACCGGTAGCGTGCGCGCCGTTTCTTGACTAGGTGAAGTAGCTGACTTTTAGGATGGCACCTTTCATGTCGAACCAGCAGCTTGAAGCCGAGCCGGTTGTTCAAGATTCCGATCTTGTTCAATCCAAGGCACTTCCAATCGAGAAGCAACGGCCTGCGAACATCTCCTTCCGCGATTTCGGCGTTCTCGACGCAGGCAAGCAGACCAAGAGTTCGGTTGCCACGTCGCTGGTGGTTAACGGGATTGCCCTGCTACTCGTCCTGCTGGTCAGCCTGACAGCCAAAAAGATCATCAAGCCGGTAGCAGTGACGACGCTCACTGCGCCCGTAGCGCCGCCGCCGCCGGAAGAGCCGAAGCCGCTGCCGCCGCCACCCAAACTGCCGCCACCACCCAAGGTGAAGGTCGAGGTACCGCCTCCGCCACCGGATACCCCCAAGATCGAGGTGCCGGAGCCGCCCAAGGTACAACCCGTAGTCACCAAACCTGCGCCCACACCTGCTCCGCCAAACCCGGCGCCCAAGGCCGTCACGCCTCCTCCCGCACCCAGGCCGGTCGCCGTCAACATCGCGCAGGCAGCGTCTGTCCCCAACAACGACCCGCACCCCTCGGCTGTCCGGCTGGGTAACCTCTCCAATCCGATCAATAACACCTCGGGACCCGCAGTTTCACCGGTCAATCTGGGGCGCAGCGGAGCACCCGGCATGCCGGCGGGAAACACGGGATTCGGTCCGCCGTCCAGGGTGGCCATCGCAGGTTCGGGCGCGCCTAGCGGGTCCATGGGCGGCCGTGACAACGCTCCGCAGGCGATCAGGGGCATCAGCACAGGTGTCACGGGCGGCACCGGGCCGCTCTCGGCCAAGCCTGTCGGGGGCATACAGATCGCGAAGAACGTCACCCCGCCGCAAATCGCAAATGCGCAGCCGACGGCCGCTCCGGCCAAGGTGGCGCCCAAGCTTCTATTCAAACCACGCCCGGAGTACACCGAAGAGGCGCGACAACTCCACCTGGAAGGCACGGTGTACGTGAAGATTCACGTGTCGGCGAACGGAACGGTTTCGGTCGTCGGGGTACAGAGCGGCCTGGGCCACGGGCTGGATCAGTCCGCCGTGAAAGCCGTGCAGAGCATGCGCTTTCAGCCCGCCATGCAGAACGGTCAGCCATCGGACTGGGACGGCGTGGTCAACATCAACTTTCAGCTTGCGGGCTAATATCCCCACACACTTTTTCAGCGCGTTTACACCTTTGCGCCGCTACCTTTATGTAGGCTGACATGGTTCTAGCGGGACCATACCAGCGGGAGAGATGAATGAAGACGACCTTACAGAAGGCCTGCACACTGGGTGTAGCAGCCGTCCTGCTCACGGTGTGGGCGAAGCCAGCCTCGGCGGCCTTCCCCATCTTCGGCAGCAAGAAGAAGACCGAAGATCCGGCGGCGCGCAAGCTGACACCGGCGCAGAGCCAGCTCATCGACAAGGCCATCGCGCGCGAAGCTGAGGTCATTAAGGTGATCCAGGAGCGGTCGCCGCTGGTAGAAACCTACATCCAGAACATGAAGCCGGACCCGGCCATGCTGCAGGTTCCTGAGTCGGACGAGCATTTCCTGGGGCGCGTAGATTTCAAGAAGGTGCTGAACGGCGACACCTACCAGACCGAGGACACGCGCAAAGCCACTGGAAAACTGGGCTTCTTCAAGAATTCGCTGGGCTACATCACGGGTCTGAACCGGTCGCTGCACCTTCAGTTCAACGAAACCGGCTTTATCCAGATGATCCTCATCGATCAACATGGATTTGATCGCAACGAGTACAACTTTGTCTTTGTAAAGAATGACTTCCTGGGCTCTGTGCCGACCATGGTGTTTGACGTGGAGCCGGCAAAGGGCAGCAAGCGGGGCCGCTTCTTTGGCCGCATCTGGGTGGAGCGGCGCAACGGCAATGTCGTGCGGTTTAACGGCTCATTTGCAGGCAGCCAAAGAGATTACAAGGAGTTCTATCACTTCGATTCGTGGCGCACCAATGTGCAGGAGAACCTATGGCTGCCCACCAGCTTCTACGTAGAAGAGAGCGACAGCCGCAGTGCCGAGCACACGGTTAAGTTCAAGGCCATTAACCACATCTGGGGTTACGCCCTGAAGGTTCCGCCATCTGACGCAGAGAACGTCGATGTGCAGGTGCAGGGCGCCACCGACGTCTCGAATGACGCGCAGGACGTTTCGCCACTGGGCGCACAGCGCGCCTGGGTACAGCAGGCAGAGGACAACGTGGTGAACCGGCTGGCCTTGGCAGGGCTGCTGGATGCGCCTTCAGATTTCGACAAGCTGATGGAACAGATCGCCAACAACGTATTGGCGTACAACAAGATCCAGACCGCCCGGCCAATCCGCGTTCGCACCCTGCTCACAGAGCCGCTGGAGTCACTGGCCATCGGCAACACCATCGTTGTCTCCAAGAGCCTGATCGACACCACGGCCGTACCCGGCAACAACAACGAGCAGGTTAACAATCTGTACGCCCTGCTCGCCTTCCAGGTGGCACACATCATCCAGGGTCACCGGCTAGACACAAAGTACGCCTTCAATGACCGGCTCCTGTTTCCTGATACCAGCGCGTTTGTCCGCATTCCCATGCACCACACCGACAAAGATAATGAGGAAGCCGCCAAGAAGACGGTGGAACTGCTGCAGCCAAAGGAGTTGAACGACGCGGCGACACAGTTCGGACTCTACCTGGCGCAGTTGCAGGAGCGGAGCAAGGCACTGAGTGCGCTGAACGAGCCGATGCTCGGCGACAGCCTGGTCAAGGATCCCAAGACCCGTACGCTATGGCTGCAAGCTCTTGTAAACAAGGGAGCAAAGTTGGACCAGGCAGACCTGAAGCAGAATGCGGCCATGCCGCTGTCAAGCTTTCTGCGGTTTGATCCGTGGACCGACCAGGTGGTGCAGATGCACACCGCCTTTGAGCCGCTGCTGAGTGCCCGCGACAAGATGCCGCTGGAAGTGACGCCAGTGTACCTGAAGCTGGCGTACTACAAGGCCCCCACGGTCCCTGCGGATCAGCCCGCCACTGCTGCGGCAGGCACGGCACCCACGCCAGTAGATGGCACGGTAACGGCACCCTCTGGCGCGGGTGCAGCTCCGGTTGCGACTCCCTCGGCGGGGGCTCCGCCTGCTGCCACACCACCGCAGTAGTTTGCCTTCTGCCGCCTGGCACCTCGGTACAGCGGGTGCAGGCGGCAGTAACCCATGGTCACGCTCTTAGGACCTTCGAAGCTGCCGAACCACGTAGAGTCGAGCGCATGTGACGCGCCGGAAGCACAAGGAAGCATGAAGTGCGGGAAAGTTTCTCAAAGCGAGTTCATCCTTTTGCCTTGGCGAACAACTTCCTTTGCAATGGGCGCTCTATACGTCGTATGAAGTGGCTGGTTGCGATCTCGTTCCTAGCGGCAGGAGTGGGCGGCGGGCACGCTCAGGCAACAACGGCGACTGCCATACGCAAAGGTTTTGTGCAGGTCGGCGGAGGATTTGCCATTGCTGATGCCGACTACTCTCAGCCGTACTTTCGTGGCGGCTCAGTGTACGCGACGCTGAATTTCAATCACTTGGGCGCGGAGTTCATGTTTCATCAGGTGAACACTCCTGCGAACGATCAGATTTCCGAGCGGACCTACGAGCTGGGGCCACGTTATACCTTCCACGCTGGTCCTGCAGAGCCTTACATCCGGGTGAGCTACGGACGAGGCGTGTTCAACTATCCCAACAGCGCCGCAAACCTGGCGTACAACATGGTAACGGCTGCCGGTGGTGCGGACCTGAGGCTAACGCGCCATGTGTACGCCAGGGGCGAGTTCGAGGTTCAACGCTGGTACGACTTTCCTCCCAACAGCCTGCAGCCCATGGTTGTGACCGTTGGCGCTGCCTACCGGTTCTAGGTTTAAGGGTTTGATCATGTAAAAAGGCCCGGTCGCTGCCGGGCCTTTTCACATACCGGCTGTTATCCGCTCAGAAGTGATAGGCGATGCCCACGTGTGGCATGGAAATGACTTCATACCGGCCGGTTTTGAAGTTGTCATTATCGAGCTTGAAGCTGGGTGCCTTGACCAGGAATCCGCGATATCCAGCGCGGATATCGAAGCTGGGACTGATCTCATACGCCAAGCCGACGCCAAAGAAGCCTCCCAGCGCGATCTGGCTCTTTGCATCGAGCGACTGCGTGTCAAAGTCGCGGATAGGAGCAAACTGCATCACGCCGATACCCACTTCTGCAAAGGGGTTGTAGTTCCGGTAGTTTCGGCTGTACACATAGCCCACCGAAAACTCTTGCTGCCGGGTGTGCACCTGGTATGCCTTGGCGCTGGTGCTGGTCAGTTTGCTCTGATATTGCGAAAAGGTGTAGTTCGCCTCAAGAGCGCTGCGCGGCGTCAGCATAAAGCGGTAGCTTGCAAGCGCGCCGATGCCGATGTCGGTATTCAGTTGTGATCCATTGCCGTTGACCTGCGGCGGGATGTTGGCGAGGGCACTGATACTAACGTCCTGCCGGCTTTCCTGCGCCTGGGCGGTCAGAGCACCAGCCAGCGCGGCGCAGATCCACATCATCTTCTTCATTCGTTTGCTAAACCTCAACTCGCGGAAGCGCAGGGCCAAATCGCCTGCGGAGAAACCCTGTGCAACCCTTCCATTGTACCCGTTGGACCCCGTTTGGATGGCGGAAGTGAGCACAGCATTCCTACTCCTCCTGTTCCAACTGGTAGCAGTAGGCACCGCCGGCACGTGCGGCGTGCGTACGCACTTCCTCAAGAAAAGCCAGCGCGGCGTGTGACAGGCTTGCTTCGCGGCGATGCACAAGGCGCAGCTTGCGCTCCATTTGCAGTTCTTTCACCAGCACGCGCACCAAAGCACCGCTCTGCAGTTCGCGCTCGACAGTAAGGGCGGGCACCAGGGCCACACCGTTCCCAACTTCTACAAAGCGACGCACCGCTTCCAACGACGGCAGCTCCACGCTGATGCGCAGCACCGTGCGATGCCGCCGGAACGCCTCAAGTACCTTTGCACGCTGTGGCGAGGGCACATTGTGCGCAACAAAGTCTTCATCGCCCAGGTCGCGAATGGCCACTGCCCGCTTTGCTGCTAGAGCGTGGCGTGGATTGACCACAAACGCGAGTTCGTCGCGAAAAACAGTAATCGACCGGAGAGCGCGGTCGTCCGGCTTGAAGCTGAGTACGCCAAGCTCTACGGAGTGGAGCAGCACCTCGTCCGCGATGCGGCTGGCCAGAGATCGTTGCACGCTGATCTTCACCCTGGGGTGCGCGCGGCGGAACTGATCCAGCACCGGTAAGAGGTAAAGGCAGGTGTATTCGTTAGCCGCCAGGTTCAGCGTGCCGCTATGCAGCGATCGCAGTTCGCCAAGCGCGTGAGTTGCCTCCCTGCGCAGGTTGAGCAGCTTCAGCGCGTACTCCCGCAGCAACTCGCCTGCGTCCGTTAGCGTGCCGTCGCGGGCCGCGCGGTCAAACAGCGCTTCGCCCAGTTCGCCTTCCAGTTTGGCCACAGCCTGGCTCACGGCTGGCTGGGTGCGGTGCAGCCGCACGGCCGCACGGGAAAAGCTGCGCTCCTCTGCAACTGCCAGAAAGGTTTCCAGTGCAAACAAGTCCATCGCCTACCGCCCATCTCTATGCATAAGCAGATTGAATACTGGCATCACGGCGCATAAGTGTATGTTATCGCTATACTGCAAACACACAGGAGCGGTATGAGCACGGCGCCAATTATTTTCTTTGACACCACGCTACGCGACGGGGAACAATCCCCCGGCTGCACCATGCACCACGACGAGAAGGTGCGCTTCGCCCACCAACTCGCGCTGCTGAACGTGGACGTGATCGAGGCAGGGTTTCCCATTGCTTCAGAGGGAGACTTCGCGTCGGTCAACAGCATTGCGCGTGAGGTGGGCCGCTCTGGCGGCAGTCCGCGCATTGCAGGGCTGGCACGCTGCCGCCGCGAGGACATTGAGGCAGTCGCGCGTGCCGTGCTGCCTGCGGTCAAGAACCGCATCCACGTGTTCATTGCCTCGTCGGACCTGCACCTGGAGGTAAAGCTGCGCATCAGCCGCCAGCAGGCGCTGGACCAGACGGGCGAGATGGTGGCACTGGCCCGGACACACAGCAGTGACATCGAGTTTTCCGCCGAAGACGCGACCCGCTCCGACCCGGAGTTCCTCGCGCAACTGGTGACCGTCGCCATCCAGGCAGGCGCGACGACGATTAACCTGCCGGACACCGTCGGCTACTCCACGCCAGAGGAGTACCGCGCCATGTTCGAGTCGATCCGCCAGCGCGTGCCGGGTGAGGGCGTTGTCTGGTCCACCCACTGCCACGATGACCTCGGCCTGGCCACCATCAACACCATGGCTGGCATCCAGGGCGGGGCGCGCCAGGTAGAGGTTTCCATGCACGGCATTGGCGAACGTGCGGGCAATGCGGCACTGGAAGAAGTAGCTGCAATCCTGGCGGTTCGCCCCGACGTCTACCCCTACTCGAACCAACTCGACATGAAGCAGATTGGTGCCACCAGCAAGGCGCTGGACGAGATCATCTCGTTCACCCCCGCGCCGAACAAAGCAGTGGTCGGCAAGAACGCCTTTGCCCACGCCAGCGGCATCCACCAGCACGGCATGCTGGCCAATCCAAAGACCTACGAGATCATGACGCCAGCCATCTTCGGCGTAACTGCGAACACCATTGTTCTGGGCAAGCATAGCGGCCGCCGCGCGCTGGAACACCGGCTGAAAGAACTCGGCTTCACCCTGAACCGCGACGAACTCGACGAGGTCTACACACGCTTTACCGCGCTGGCCGACCGCAAAAAGTCGATCTATGACCAGGACATCGCGGCGCTGGTCCCGCAGTCATTGTCTGCGTAACTCTTCTTTGTTTGTCATCCCGTAGCGAAGCGAAGGGATCTGCATTTCAGCTGACACCTGCAACAGAAGCGCAAGAAAGGCACGACCGTACGATGCACCTCAAGATCGCACTCCTCGCCGGTGACGGCATCGGTCCCGAGGTCACGCGGGAAGCCGTCAACACGCTCAATGCTGTTGCTGAGTTCGGCGGCCACACCTTCGAGTACACGCCGCTGCGCATCGGTGGCGCGGCCATCGACGCGGACGGCACACCGCTGCCAGACGCGACCATCCAGGGATGCCTGGCCAGCGACGCCGTGCTGCTGGGTGCGGTGGGCGACAACAAGTTCAACACGCTGCCGCCGAGCGAACGCCCCGAGGCTGGCTTGCTAAAGATTCGCGCGGCGCTGGGCGGCTTTGCCAATCTGCGCCCCGCAACGGCGTACAAGGCGCTGGCTGACAACAGCCCGCTGCGGCCCGAGATCACGGAGGGTGCCGACATCCTCTTTGTGCGCGAACTGCTGGGCGGCCTCTACTTCGGCCAGCCGCGCGCGTGGGACAAAGAGGCAGGCCGCGCGCACAATACCATGTTCTACACCGAGGCCGAGGTGGAGCGTGTGGCACGCATCGCTTTCGATCTCGCCTCGACACGCACAAAGAAAAAACTGACCAGCGTGGACAAGGCGAATGTGCTCGAAACCTCGCAGATGTGGCGCTTCGTCGTGGAGAAAGTTGCAAAGGACTTCCCTGCCGTCACGCTGGAGCACCAGCTTGTCGACAGCATGGCCATCCACCTGATGAACCGCCCGCGCGACTTCGACGTGGTGCTGACGGAAAACCTGTTCGGCGACATCCTCTCCGACGAGAGCGGCGTGATCACGGGCTCGCTGGGCATGTTGCCTTCGGCCACGTTGGGCGGCAAGGTCAATCTGTACGAGCCGGTGCACGGCTCCGCGCCCGACATCGCGGGCCAGGGCAAGGCCAACCCCATCGGCGCCATCCTGACAGCGGCCATGGTGCTGCGCCACTCCGCCGGGCTTGAGAAGGAAGCAAAGATCGTTGAAGACGCTGTCGTGCAGGTGCTGGATGCGGGTTACCGCACCACCGACATCGCACGCGGCAACATCGCAGGCCAGCAGACCGTGAGCACGACAAAGATGGGCGAGTTGGTGCTGGATCGCGTCACTGCGGACTTAGGGGCGGCTGCGTCATGAGGTCGACAGCCTACGCGACAGAGGCGCTGATCTTCAACCTTGTGCTTGTTGTTGGTCTGGCACTTGAACGCTGGCGCGGCGCGCCGTGGCTTGCCATCCTTATTCCTGGCGGCATCGCGTTGCCTCTGGCCAACATACTCATGTTTCTGAAGCACAAGCGCACCCTGCAGCGATCAATCGTCGAGGTACCCGCACCATGAGCACACCACGCACCATGTTCGAGAAAGTCTGGCAGCAGCACATCGTCGCCGAGCCCGCAGGTGAGCCGCCACTGCTCTATATCGACCTGCAACTGGTGCACGAAGTGACCAGCCCACAAGCCTTTGAAGGTCTGCGCATGAGCGGGCGCAAGCTGCGCCGCCCGGACCGCCACATTGCCACGGTGGACCACAACGTGCCCACCACCAGCGCCCAGGACCGCCTGCATATTGTGGACCAGATCAGTGCTGCTCAGGTACAGGCGTTGCGTACCAACTGCGCAGAGTTCGGCGTAGAGTTCTTTGACGTGCAGGACGCGTCGCAGGGCATTGTGCACATGATTGGGCCGGAACTGGGCGCGACCAAGCCGGGCATGACCATCGTCTGCGGTGACTCGCACACCAGCACGCACGGTGCGTTTGGCGCGCTGGCCTTCGGCATCGGCACCAGCGAAGTGGAACACGTCATGGCCACGCAGACGCTGCCGCAGCGCAAGCCGAAAACCTTTCGCATCAACGTGGACGGCGTGCTGCCCTTCGGCGTTACAGCGAAGGACATCATCCTCGACATCATCGGCCGCATCGGCACGGACGGCGCGACGGGTTACGCGGTGGAGTACGCGGGCTCGGCCATTCGCGCGCTCAGCATGGAAGGCCGCATGACCGTCTGCAACATGAGCATCGAAGCGGGCGCGCGCGCCGGCATGATTGCACCGGACGAGACGACCTTTGCCTACTTGAAGGGCCGCCGCTACAGCCCGGGCACAAGCACAGCGTCACAGAACTTAGAGAGTCAATCTTCAACCTTCAACCTTCAACCATCAACTCCCAACTCCCAACTCTTGGACGAAGCTCAATGGAATGAGGCGGTAGAGCACTGGCGCACACTGCCCACCGACCCCGGCGCGAAGTTCGACCGCGAACTCCACATCGACGCCGCGACACTCGCACCCGCCGTCACCTGGGGCACCTCGCCCGGCATGCACGCCACCATCGACGGCACCGTACCCACGCTGGACCAGGCACCCACCGAGGCCGACAAGAAGAGCTTTGCCAAGGCCTACGAGTACATGGACCTGCAGCCCGGCACGCCCATGAGCGAGATCCGCATCGACACAGTCTTTCTCGGCTCCTGCACCAACGGCCGCATCGAAGACCTGCGCGCCGCAGCCGTCGTGGTCAAGGGCAACCATGTCGCCACACGCATCCGCGCCATGGTGGTGCCCGGATCGCAGCAGGTGAAGCGGCAGGCCGAAGCCGAGGGGCTGGATGCCATCTTCAAGCAGGCGGGCTTCGAGTGGCGCGAACCCGGCTGCAGCATGTGCCTGGGCATGAACCCTGACATCCTGCAGCCCGGCGAACGCTGCGCCAGCACCAGCAATCGTAATTTCGAAGGCCGCCAGGGCCGCGGCGGACGTACGCACCTCGTCTCGCCAGAGATGGCTGCGGCAGCCGCGATTACGGGCCACTTCACGGACATTCGTACGTGGAAGCGCGGGCCATTTGACACGACACTCAGCGCCGAACAGATGCTTGTCGAAGGTGGTTCGCGATGATGCACACCGGGGCCGGGGCCAACAGCGCAATGCAAGCCGAAGCCTGCTCCACCGGCGCGATGCACGTTGGGGTCAGCGCCAACGGCGCGCTACATAACAGCCTAGGCCGCAGGCCTAGGTATGCAACGCAACAAAGGTTTATAGGGCTGAAGGCCCGAAACATAGGTTCCGCGTATCTGTCGGGCCTTTGGCCCTATTGCTCCTATTCGACCCGTTACCTAGGCCTTCGGCCTAGGCTGTTATGTGCCGCGCCTTTGGCGCTCTCTGGCCGTTGCTGCCGAACACGAGGTCAATGATGACACCGATAAACGTACTCACGTCCAAGGCCATGCCGCTACCGCTGCCGAACATCGACACGGACCAGATCATTCCCAAGCAGTTCCTCAAGCGCATTGAGCGCACGGGCTATGGCGAGTTCCTGTTTTATGACTGGCGCTACCACCTGGACACGCCGGACGCCGTGACGCCCAACCGCAACTTTGTGCTGAACAAGGCCGAGTACGCGGGCGCGGAAATCCTGATTGCCGAGAAGAACTTCGGCTGCGGCTCCTCGCGCGAGCACGCCGCGTGGGCTATCAACCAGTTCGGCTTTCGCGCGGTCATCGCGCCCAGCTTTGCCGATATCTTTTTCTCGAACGCGGGCAAAAACGGCATCATCCTCGTCCGGCTGGAAGAGGAGCAGGTGCAGACGCTGATGGACCGCTCCACCCGCAACCCCGAACACCGCATCACGATCAACCTCGAGCGGCAAACCGTGACCGATGACGAGGGCTTTCACGCTCGCTTCGAGATGGATCCATTCCGCAAATACTGCCTGCTGAACGGGCTTGACGACATAGGCCTGACGCTGCGGCACGTCGATGCGCTGGACAGATTTGAGGCGAAGCACGATGCGGCGTTCTGGGCCGCCCCGAAGGTGAGCGCATAGGACACATGCGTCGTAGAGGTAAGATCACGCTCTGGATAGCAGCAGGTGTTGCTGTCTGCTTACTGCCGTTCTTTGGCGTGGCAGCGATAGTGCTTTCAAACCTACTTGCTGGCGTTTACTCGCTTGTACTGGAAAGAAATCCGACCAGACAGGAGCTTGTAGGTAGATATCAGTTTCGAGGAGAAGGTGTCTCCTCAAGTGTTCAGCTGTTTGATAACGGTAGCTTTACAGAAGAAATAGGTAGTGAGAACTTATCGCTCCAGCATGTCGGTGGCACATGGACCCTTCGCTATAACGGTCACGACACAGACCTCACGTTTAGCAAATTCGTAGATGTATCAACCAATGCAAAAGCTTTTGATCCAAATGCTGGGAACAAAGAAGTAGCGAACTTCACCGTTCTCTCGTATAAGCCACGATTTGGAAGAACATACTTTGAACTTGATCCTGACACGGGTGACAAGTATTTACGTGTAGGCAAGTGACCCAGCATAGATAACGAGACAGACATGAACGAACTCGATCCAGGCAAACGCAACTCCGCAGTCCTCACCGAAGGCCCGTCGCGCGCGGCGGCGCGCAGCTACCTGCGTGGCGTGGGTTTCAGCAAGGAAGACCTGCACAAGCCCATCATCGGCATTGCCAATACGTGGACGGAGATTGGCCCGTGCAACTTTCACCTGCGGCAGGTGGCCGAGGCGGTGAAGCAGGGGGTGCGCGACGCGGGCGGCACGCCCATGGAGTTCAACACCGTCACCATCTCCGACGGCATCACCATGGGCACCGAGGGCATGAAGGCGTCGCTCATCTCGCGCGAGGTCATCGC
>CAXTBQ010000007.1:0-54068 GCA_964242065.1 uncultured Terriglobus sp.
TCACCATGGGCACCGAGGGCATGAAGGCGTCGCTCATCTCGCGCGAGGTCATCGCGGACAGCATCGAGCTAGTCACGCGCGGCAACAGCTTTGACGGGCTGGTGTGCATCGCGGGCTGCGACAAGAACATGCCCGCCGCCATCATGGCGCTGGCGCGGCTCGACATCCCGGGCATGATGCTTTACGGCGGCAGCATCGCTCCGGGCAAGCTCCGCGTCGGCGACGACGGGCACGCACTCACCGGCCACGTGTCGGAGACGACTGGCCGCCTTGTAGACATCACCATCCTGAACGTCTTCGAGGCCATCGGTTCGCACGCCGCGGGCCGCATCAACGACGACGAATTGGAGGCGGTGGAAGCCGCGGCCTGCCCCGGCCCAGGCGCGTGTGGCGGGCAGTTCACAGCCAACACCATGGCCATGGCGGGCGAGTTCCTGGGCATCAGCCCCATGGAAATCACGGGCGTGCCGGCCACCTCGCCGGAGAAGGCCAGCGCCAGCCGCGAGGCGGGCCGCATGGTGATGGAGCTTGTCCGAAAGAACATCAAGCCGTCGCACATCCTGACGCGCGCCTCGCTTGAAAACGCCATCACCGCCGTGTGCGCCTCGGGCGGTTCCACCAACGCGGTGCTGCACCTGATCGCCATCGCGCACGAGCTGAACATCCCGCTGACGATGGAGGATTTCGACACCATCAGCGAGCGCACACCGTTCATCTGCGACCTGTCACCCGGCGGCAAGTACGTCGCGAAGGACTACCAGGACGCGGGTGGTTCGCGCGTGCTGGCCGAGCGGCTGATCGAGCGCGGACAGTTGAACGACGTGGTCACCGTCAGCGGCAAGACGCTGCGCGACGAAGCCGCGGCAGCGCACGAGACGCCCGGACAGCCTGTCATTCGGCAGTGGAGCGATCCGCTGAAGCCGACCGGCGGCCTCGTCATCCTGAAGGGCAACCTTGCGCCCGAGGGCTGCGTGGTGAAGGTCGCCGGGCACGAGCGCGTGCTGCACACCGGCCCCGCGCGCGTGTTCGATTCGGAAGACCTCTGCTTTAAGGCCGTGGAGGCGGGCGAGATCAAGCCGAACGACGTCTGCGTCATTCGCTACGAAGGCCCGAAGGGCGGCCCCGGCATGCGCGAGATGCTGGCCGTCACCGCCGCCATCAAGGGCATCCCAGAGCTGAGCGAAACGGTAGCCTTGCTAACCGATGGCCGCTTCTCCGGCGCAACGCGCGGTCTGATGGCGGGTCACGTGGCCCCCGAAGCGCAAGAGGGCGGCCCCATCGCGTTTGTGCAGGAAGGTGACCGGGTCACCTTCGACATCAAGGCGCGTGAATTACGCGTGGAGATCAGCGACGAGGAACTTGCCGTACGCAAAAAGAACTTCAAGGCACCGGAGTCCCGATACAAGCGCGGCGTATTTGCCAAATACGCCAACACGGTAAGCAGCGCCAGCCTGGGCGCGGTGACGACGTAACATGAGCAGGCCTGGAGCATCGCCGCTCTGGCAGCAACTCTTCTTTGTGGCGTTCGGGCCGCCGCTCATGACTTTGTTTGGTGGTTAATGACGCGAGGCTTCGACAAGCATCTTAACGGAGCACCCGGCCTTGGATACAGCAGTGGCGAAAGCACGACTGGCAGGTAATGCTCGCACTTGGCTACACCGTTGCGATTGTGATGGAAATGTTGGGGATTGCTGAATTGAGGCGAAGAATCTGCAGCGATGCCATTCGCGAGGTGGCGATATGACAAACACTGCTAAGCGCCAAAGGCGCGCAGACATAACAGCCTGGGCCAAAGGCCCAGGTAAGCACACCCGCGTGCCCACGAGGGCTGAAGGCCCGACGCAATCGCCGGTATCAGTCCCACAGGTAGCGCTCGTCGAAGCTAATGCCGTATTTCGTCTGAAAAGCGCGGAGTTCGTCTTGGAAGCTCCTGCGGGAATGGTGTTCCTTTTGACCGTTGACGTACCGGATCAGCGCGTCCAGGTCGCCCGGACCAACGGAGAACAACCCATAGCCGCGCTGCCAGGCAAACGTGGTCACGCCCTGCTCCTTCATCCAGGCAGACGATGCGGTTTTCACGCGCGACACAATGTCCGCCGCAGCCTTGGTCGTCGGCAGCCGCAGTGCAAGGTGCACATGGTCAGCGACGCCGCCTACGCGGAAACATTCGCACCCAAGTTCACGCGCGGTGCCAGCCAGATAGGCGTGCAAACGCGGTGCGATCTCGTCGCGGATAAACGGTGCGCGATCCTTGGTGCTGAAGATGATGTGAACCAGGTTCAGGCTCAGCGTCTGCGGCATGGGTTCCATGCTACGGGCCTTCAGCCCTCATGCGCTACAACACACCCTTACCTAGGCCTACGGCCTAGGCTGTTATGCCAACGGGCCCTTGGCCCTCAACGGCGGCGGGAGTCACGTCTATGCAAGTGAACACACAGCACACAGAACTACCGCACGCACCCACGCTGACGGGCGCAGAAATCGTATGGGCCACGCTGGCGGGTGAGGGCGTGTCCACCGTTTTCGGCTATCCGGGCGGGGCCATCCTGCCCATCTATGACGCGCTGCGCAAGTTCCCCATCCACCACGTGCTGGTGCGGCATGAGCAAAGCGCGGCGCACATGGCCGATGGCTATGCGCGTGCCAGCGGCGACGTGGGCGTGTGCATGGCCACCAGCGGGCCGGGCGCGACCAACCTCGTCACCGGTCTGGCGACGGCGATGCTCGACAGCATTCCGCTGGTCGCAATCACCGGGCAGGTGGCCAGCAAGGTGCTGGGCAGCGATGCGTTTCAGGAAGTGGACATCACCGGCATCACGCTGCCCATTACCAAGCACAACTTCCTGGTGACGCGCGCGGAGGACATTGCCGCCACGGTGCGCGAGGCCTTCCAGATCGCGCGCAGCGGCAGGCCGGGGCCGGTGCTGGTCGACATCACAAAGGACGCGCAGCAGGCGACCGCTGTGTTCGACTTTGCCATGTCGAAGCCGCGCGCCTACCGCCCGCACCCCATGCTGCACGCCGCGTCAAACGACATGACACGCGCGCTGGAGCTGATTACGCAGTCGCGCAAGCCCATCATCTTCGCGGGTCACGGCATTATCCAGTCCGGCGCGGAGCAGGAGGTGCTGGCCTTTGCGGAGCGCCACGGCATTCCCGTCGCGACCACGCTGCTTGGTCTGGGTGCCTTCCCTGCCTCGCATCCGCTGGCACTGGGCATGATGGGCATGCACGGCGAGTCGTGGGTGAACCACGCCATCCAAAATGCCGACCTGCTGCTGGCGTTCGGCATGCGCTTCGACGATCGTGTGACTGGCAACTTGGCCCACTATGCACCGAATGCGAAGAAGATTCACATCGAGATTGATCCCAGCGAAATCAACAAGAATGTGAAGGTCGATGTTGCGCTCATCGGCGATCTGAAGCACGTGCTGACCAGTCTTGAAGCCGCTACGCAAGTCACGAAGCTTGACCGCACCGTGACGGCTGCGTGGCGTGAAGAGATCCGTTCGCTCAAAGGTGATGCCAGCGTGCGCGACATCATCAACCTGCCCGACAACGGCCACCTGTATGCCGCGCATGTCATCCACGACATCTGGCAGGAAGCGAAGGCCGCGGGACGTCTTGCCGAGACCGTCATCGCCACCGACGTAGGCCAGCACCAGATGTGGGAGGCGCAGTATTTCCGGCATGAGAACACGCGTTCGCTCATCACCAGCGGCGGCCTGGGCACCATGGGCTTCGCGCTGCCTGCGGCCATCGGCGCAAAAATGGCGTGCCCCGAAAAAGACGTGTGGGTCATCGTGGGTGATGGCGGCTTCCAAATGACGGCTGCCGAGCTCTCCACCATTCAGCAGGAGAAGCTGCACATCAACATCGCCGTCATCAACAACGGATTTCTAGGCATGGTGCGGCAGTGGCAGGAGGCGTTCTACGACAAGAACTATTCGAACTCGCCCATCCTGTCGCCGGACTTCGTCAAGCTCGCCGACGCGCATGGCATCTCTGGTACGCATGTGCGCGAACGCAAGGATGTGGTGCCTACCGTCACCCATGCACGCACTGGTTCAGAAACCTACCTGATCGATTTCGTGGTGGAGAAGGAGGACGGCGTGTATCCCATGATTGCGCCGGGCAGCGCCCTACACGAGATGGTGCGTCGGCCCACGAAAGACCCGCTGCTGGAAACGAGCGAGGATTAGGTCTATGACCGAACAGAAGAGAAGGTACAACTCTGATATGCGATTTCTTCTTGCCTGCCCCATCTTCTTTTGCTCGCTATACCTTCCGACGCGGAGCTACGGCCAATCTGCACAAGACGTGCAAAGCAGTAATGCTGCCACAGCACAGGTTGGCAAAATTAAAGGCATAGTCACGTACTACTTCAACAACAATTATGGCGACAAGGCTGATGTTGGAGCGAATATCCTGCTCTTCCAAGGAGATGTGAGCATCCCTGCTGACAGCGTGGTCTTTCTGGACAAGGAGAAAATCAGTGTTACTTCTGCTGAGGCTTTCAAGGCCTTCGTCGCAGCCCAGAAACAGGATGCGGCAGCAAAACCAGAGTCGCTAAAGCTCGTCGCGATTGACCAGACTACTGTCGACGCAAACGGCAACTTCTCCTTTGATGAGGTGCCGCCAGGCCACTACACGGTTGTCATCAAATCCAGCCATTCGAACGATCTGCCTCTTCATAGCAGGAGGGACATATTGGGACGCTACAAATTTCATTCTTTGGATGTGAGGCCTGGTCGTACAACCGACGCTTCTGAAGCTTGTCCAGCGAGTGCCATGTAATTTCTGCCCAGACCTTGAAGCTGGTTCTCTAAAGAGGTTAGATGCTGCACACATTTATTGCACTTGTAGACAACAAGCCTGGCGTGCTGACGCGCGTGGCGTCGCTGTTTCGGCGGCTGAATATCAACATTGTGTCGCTGACTGTGGGCGAAACTGAACGTGAGGATGTGTCGCGCATGACGATTGTGTGTGATGCGCCGGAGAACGCTGCGTTCCGCGTGCGCGCCTCACTCTACAAGCTGGAGACGACGCGCAACGTGGACGAAGTGGGCCGCAGCGAAGCGGTGGTACGCGAGCTCTGCCTTATCAAGGTGGCCGCGGGTCCGAACGCGCCGCATGGCTTGCAGTCGCGCACGCAGGTCTTTGAGCTATCGCAGGTGTTTCGCGCACGCGTCGTCGATCTGGCACCTGACAGCATCATGCTGGAGATGACCGGCTCCGCCTCCAAGATCGAGGGGCTCATCCAGGTGCTGCGCGAGAGCGGTTATGAAATCCTTGAGGTCTCGCGCACCGGCCGCATGGCGATGCGGCGCGGCGCGCACAGCAGCAAGGTGATGAAGGCGTTGGGCAGCAAGGCACATCAGACGGTGTTCGACGGTAGTGAGGACCCGGATGCACTGGATCCGATGGATAGCTTGCCAAACCAGTTTGCGGAGCACGAGACCTAGCCATGCCATCGTGGACCAGCACCGGCGCGGATGCACAGCCACAGCGTAAAGGGTATTGGAGACCCTCTCTGGTCAGCGGCCTGGCGTTGGGCGTGTTGTTTGGATTGTCCTTTAGGCTGTCCACCGCAATTCGGTTCAGGCAGCCCACTCAGGCGGCACGGTACTCCCACTACACCTCTGAAGTCCCCTTCTGCTTCCTTGTGCTCGGGCCGCTCGTTGTGGGATTTCTCTCCTGCTTTCCAGCGGCGCGCCGAGGCGAACTGACTGTGTGGCGGGTGCTGGGCCTGTCGTCTGTCGCCATGCTCATGGTCTGCGCTGGATCGGCTGCCTTCCTGCTGGAAGGCACCATCTGCATCATCATGATGTTGCCCATCGGCATCCTCATCAGCGTGCTTGGAGGTGTCATCGCCTACCTTGTCGGCGAGCGTCTGCCGTATCCCGGTACGACCGTCACCTGCCTTGCACTCTTACCTATGTTGCTGGCTCCACTCGAAGCGCAACGCGAAGCTCCAACAATGTTGCGCACGGTGGGAAGCCAGATCCGCATCCACGCCTCACCACAAGCAGTCTGGCAGCAGATTCAGTCCGTACCGGCGATTGCACCGTCAGAGTTGCAGCCGTCGTGGGCGCACACTATGGGCTTTCCGCGACCGGTTGCCGCTACACTCTCACACCCAGGCATTGGCGGCGTGCGCACGGCTACCTTTGAGCATGGGCTTACCTTCTTCGAAACCGTATCACGCTGGGAGCCGGCACATGCGCTTGCGTTCAGCATTCGCGCGGATACGGCAAACATTCCACCCACCACGCTAGACGAGCACGTGACGGTGGGTGGCCCGTACTTCGATGTGCTCGATGGTGAGTACCGCATTGAGCTGCTCAGTGGTGGCGAGGTCCTGCTGCACCTTACCTCGCATCAGCGCCTTACCACAGACGTGAACGGCTACGCCAGCCTGTGGACAGTCGCAATCATGCAGAACCTGCAGACGAGCATCCTGCAGGTGATCCAACACCGGTCACAGGCGCAGCAAAGCACCTACAATCGAGCTAACCCGTAAAGGAAGACACGAACGACATGGCAAAGACATACCACGACCCCGACGCAGACCTTTCCCTCATCCAGGCCAAAAAGGTGGCCATCATCGGCTACGGTTCGCAGGGCCATGCGCACGCGCTCAACCTGAAGGACAGCGGTGTTGAGGTAAAAATTGGGCTGCGGGCGGGCTCGAAGGGCGCAGAGAAAGCAAAGGCTTCCGGACTGGAAGTGCTCTCGGTTGCAGACGCGGCGCAATGGGCGGACGTGATCATGGTGCTGGTGCCGGACCAGACTGCTGCAGCGGTCTACAAGGAGATCGAGCCGGGCCTAAGCAAGGGCAAGACGCTCATGTTTGCGCACGGCTTTAACATTCGTTTCCGCACCATCACGCCTCCTGCGGATGTGGATGTGTCGCTGGTTGCGCCCAAGTCGCCGGGGCATCGTGTGCGTGAAGTGTTTACGGAAGGCGGCGGCGTTCCCGGCCTGGTTGCCGTGGAGCAGGATGCCAGCGGCAACGCACTGGCGCAGGCACTGAGCTATGCCAAGGGCATCGGCTGCACACGCGCGGGTGTGTTGGAGACGACGTTCACCGAGGAGACCGAGACCGACCTGTTCGGCGAGCAGGCCGTGCTGTGCGGCGGCACCGCAGCGCTGGTGAAGGCTGGCTTTGAAGTGCTGACCGAGGCTGGCTACCAGCCCGAGCTTGCGTACTTTGAAGTGCTGCACGAACTGAAGCTGATCGTAGACCTGATGTATCGCGGCGGGCTGGAGTACATGCGCTACAGTATTAGCGACACGGCGGAGTGGGGCGACTACGTTGCCGGCCCGCGCATCGTGACGCCCGCGGTCAAGGACGCCATGAAGGGCCTGCTCAAAGATATTCAGGACGGCAGCTTCGCGAAACGTTTTATCGAAGACCAGAACAGTGGCCGCAAGGAGTTCACGGGCTTTCGCCAGCAGGATCGCGAACACCCCATCGAGAAGGTGGGTGCGGAGCTGCGCGCAGCCATGCCGTTCCTCGAACCGGTCAAGGTGGAGAACGGCACAGTAATAAAGGCTTAGCTTTGCGCGTACGCATTGCGGCTCCGTTTTCATGGGAGTCGCAATGCGCTCTGCAGCATCAGAGTCCCATGCAGGCCCAGGCAGTCCGTCTTTCCGGTGACTTCTCCATAGACGCCCTCACCTTCGACTCCATTGACAACTCCGAGCCAGGCCCGGGTGAGGTGCTGGTTCGTGTTCGTGCCGTCTCGCTGAACTATCGCGATCTCATGCTGGTCGAGGGCCGCTACGAGCCCAGGGTGCAGCGGCCTCGCATTCTGTGTTCTGACGGCGCGGGTGAAGTTGCCGCTGTCGGCACGGGCGTCACGGAGTTCAAGCCGGGTGACCGCGTGGTGGCACCGTTCTTTCTCAATTGGCTGGACGGCCCGGCCACGCCAGCCGTTCCGCCCTCTGCAATGGGCGGCGCAGTCGACGGCATGCTGACGGAATATCGCGTGCTGCCCGTGCGCGCCCTCTTGCCCATCCCGGAAGCGTTCAGCTTCGCCGAGGCCGCCACCTTCCCCTGTGCCGCCGTCACCGCGTGGCAGGCGCTGGTCAGCACCGCGGCCATCGGCACGCATGACACTGTCCTGCTGCTGGGTACGGGCGGCGTCAGCATCTTTGGCCTGCAGATTGCCAGGCTGCGCGGCGCGCGCACCATTCTGACCAGCAGTTCCGATGAGAAGCTCGAACGTGCGAGGGCCCTGGGTGCTGACCACACCATCAATTACCGGCAACATCCCGATTGGGATAGGCAGGTCCACGAACTGACGGGCAAGGCAGGTGTAACGCACGTGCTCGAGGTAGGCGGCGCGGGCACGCTGCAGGCCTCCTTGCGTGCCGCGGGCACTGGAGCGCAGGTCAGCGTCATCGGTGTCCTTACCGGGCGCGAACAGCCGCTCAACATCGGTCAGATCCTGTTTAAGTCGTTGCGAGTGCAAGGCATCTATGTCGGCTCGCGCAGCATGTTACGCGAGGTGCTGGACGCGTTTGTGGAAGGCGGCATACGTCCTGTGGTGGACCGCACTTACCCCTTTGCAGAGGCGCAGGCTGCCTTCCGGTATCTCCAATCTGCCCAGCACTTTGGGAAAGTTGTCATTACGTTGCCGTAGGTTGCGGTGGAGCGGGCGGCAGCGTCTCACCTGCCATGAACAAATTTGCGGTGCTTGTGGTTGCAGGGGTGCTTGCGATGGTTTCGCTTCCGACGCGATCACAGCAGAATCCGGTCACGCTTGCCGACCTGCGTGACCGTCAGCGTGTGCTGCTGGTATTTGCCAACGGTGACAACAGCAAGGCCGAGGCGCAGCTCACGGATATGGCTGCACACGCCGCGGAGTTTCGCGAACGTGATCTCGTTCTGGCGGGCGTGGCGGGCAGGGACGCATCCTTGCCCACCGTTCACCTGACACAGGCAGAGGATGAGGCGGCACGCAGGCGCTTTCACGTGAAGCACGGCGAATTTACCGTTCTGCTGCTGGGCAAGGATGGCGGAGAAAAGTTGCGGGCAAACAGCCCGATTGATTGGAACAGGCTCCAAAGCACTATTGACAACATGCCCATGCGGCACAACGAAATACGAATGCGCCGCAAGTAGCGAGACGATGCACCACCCATGCGAAGGGAACTTTGAGGCGGCTGTGGCGTATTGCCATTCAGTGGTGAAATCAGACCGGCGGATGCAAGCTTGCTTCCTGTGCGCGGTACGCCGTCTAGCATAGGGAAGAACAGGAGAATGAGAAATGGCCACAGCGACTGCCGTGCTGCCTGCCGAGCACCCTGCCCCGCCCGCGGCAAGTTATCTTGACCGGTTCCTGCCGGAGGTGAACACACCGTTGGCTGACGTGGTGGAGGCTCTGCGCCGCGTGAAGGCGCTTGAGACGCTAAGCGAACCGGACCTGCTGTGGATGGCGACCCATGGCACGGAACACACCATGCGCGACGGCGAGGAGGTTTTTCACGGAGGCCAGCCGGCAGGCCACATGACCGTGTTGTTGCGCGGTGAAATCCATGTGCGGCGAGCCGGCGGCCCGGTGATGTACTTTATCGGACGCAGCGCGCACCTGACCGGCAAGCTACCCTTCAGCCGCATGAAAACCTATGGGGGCGACGGCTTCGCGGTGGGCAGCGTGTGGACGCTGGATTTCGACGAAGCAATGTTTCCTGAGATGCTTGCCGCCGTTCCGCAACTGGGGCAGCTTTGTGTCTCCACGCTGCTGGACAGGGTGCGCGAGGTCACGCGCATGGAGCAGCAAGCAGAAAAGTTGAACGCTTTGGGCAAGCTGGCTGCAAACCTGTCGCACGAGTTGAACAATCCGGCCTCTGCCGCGCGCTCTGCCGCAAACAATTTGTGGACGGAACTGCGGAACTACGGCGACCAGAAGTTCCGGCTGGGCGCACTTTGCTTTTCCGCGGAAACCAGGGCGGCCTACGGCGAGTGGGTCAATTCCATGCGGCACCTGGTACAGGAGGACGGTCGCGCACTAAAGGCAGACGCCGATGACGTGACCGGCCGGGAGGATCGCCTGCAGCGCTGGATGGACCTCCATGGCGTGCAGGAAAGCTGGCGCATCGCACCTGTGCTTGCAGAAACGCGAGTGGAGCCGCACAACTTGGACGGCCTGGCAGCCCTTGTACAGGGCGAGGCGCTTACCATCTCGCTCAGTTCCTTTGCCAGCGCACTGCACGCCGAACACATGACGGACGCGGTCATCGATTCCACCCGCCGGATCTTCGAGCTGATTACCGCCATCAAGGATTACTCCTACATGGACCAGACGCCCATCCAGGAGATCGATCTCCGTGAGGCGCTTGAGAATACGCTGACCATGCTCAACTCACGCCTGGGAAACATCAGGATCCAACGTGAGTACGGCGACGTACCGCGCATCTCCGCCTATGGCGGCGAACTGAACCAAGTCTGGACCGCTCTGGTGGAGAACGCGCTCGACGCTATGGACACCTGCGACGGCACCGGTGTGCTCACGCTGCGGCTTTCCTGTTCGGGCAGCACGGTTCTGGTGGAGGTGTGTGACAGCGGACCGGGCATCCCAGACAGCATCCGTACCCGCATTTTTGAGCCGTTCTTCACCACAAAAGCTGTAGGCGCGGGCCTTGGGCTGGGGCTGGACACGGCCAACCGGTTGGTGACCAAGCACAAGGGGCAGTTGCGCGTGGAAAACAGCCAGCCCGGTGAAACGTGCATCCAGGTACGCCTGCCGGTGGAGCAGACCGGGGCTTACTGAAGGCCTGCTCTTGCCGCTTGCCTGCAGGCGTGCCTGCCACGCGCCACGCAGGCATTTCCGGAGCGATTCACCCGGCCGTGGTAGACGGGTAAAATCAATCTGACAGTAGTTACTTGTCCTAGTTTCTAAGGAGCAGTTTTGTCCACACGCGATCGTTTCTTGTTTACGTCTGAGTCCGTTACGGAAGGCCATCCTGACAAGATTGCCGACCAGATTTCCGATGCCATCCTGGATGCTTGCCTGCAGCAAGACCCGGCGAGCCGCGTTGCATGTGAAACGCTTACCTGCACCGGCCTGGTGGTGGTAGCGGGTGAAATCACCACCAAGGCGTATGTGGACTTTCAGAAATTGGTCCGCAATACCGTGGCGCAGATCGGCTACACGCATTCGGAATACGGCTTTGACTCGAACACCTGCGCTGTGATTTCGTCGATCAACTCGCAGTCGCCGGACATCGCCATGGGCGTGGACACGGGTGGCGCGGGCGATCAGGGCATGATGTTCGGCTATGCCACCAACGAAACGCCGGAACTGATGCCGACGCCGATCTCGCTGGCGCACAAGCTCGCTGCCCGGTTGACGGAGGTGCGTAAGAGCGGGCAGATGGGCTACCTGCGCCCTGATGGCAAGAGCCAGGTGACGGTGGAGTACGACGAGAACCATAAGCCCGTGCGCGTGGATGCTGTGGTCATCAGCAGCCAGCATGACGAATCAGTGGAAATAGACAAGCTGCGTGCCGACGTGCTGGAACACGTGATCCAGGCAGTGCTGCCTGCGGAGTTGCTGGACGCAGACACCAAGTACCACATCAATCCGACTGGCCGCTTTGTGGTGGGCGGCCCCATGGGAGACAGCGGCTTAACAGGCCGCAAGATCATTGTGGACACCTATGGCGGTATGGGCCGCCACGGTGGCGGCGCTTTCTCCGGCAAAGATGCGACCAAGGTCGACCGCTCCGCGGCGTACATGGCGCGGTACATCGCCAAAAACATCGTTGCCGCTGGACTGGCGGAGCGTTGCGAAGTGCACTTTGCCTACGCCTTTGGTACCGGCACGCTGGACGCGCAGGAGCTTACGGAACTGGTGCGGCGTAACTTCTCACTGACGCCCAAGGGCATTATCGAGACCCTGGACTTGCGCAAGCCGAAGTTTCAGCAGACCGCGGCGTACGGGCATTTCGGGCGTTCCGGCGAGGGCTTTACGTGGGAGAAGACCGACAAGGCAGAGGCGCTGAAAGCCGGCGTGGCGCAGATCGCCGTGGCGGCAAAGTAGGCTCTCATACGAGACACAAACAGCATGGCCGCCCGTCCGGGCGGCCATGCTGCCTTCGGGGCAAGCTTGCATTTTAGCGAACCCGCGCGTTGTGCTTGTCACGATAAATGCGGCGGCTCTCCTGGTTCTGCTGACGCCGCAGAGTGGAGCGGTCGCTGCGGGAAAGATGGCCATTGTCCTGGGCGCGCATGGCACGCTCCTCATGGTTAATTGCGGCTTCCTGGTGCTCCAAATGCGATGTTTCTCCGGCAGTCAACTCACCCGAGCGAACACCCTGGCCAATGCGCTGCTGCTGGTTGGCTTTGCGCTGGTTAATGGTACGGTTTGCTTCCTGCGCACCGGCGGCGGAGGCGACAGTAAGAGCGGAGACGAGTGCGAAAGCGAAAATTCTCATGGGGTTCCTCTTTTTCTGGGCTGCTTTTCTGTGCTGCTCTGGCGGCGGCCGGCCTGCGCGTCACGTAGGGAGAAAACACGTACATTTCTGGGCAAGTTGCGGATCTTTTCCGAAAATCTATTTGGTGGGAGAGGAGCAACTTTGACATCGAGACCGGTGTCTTCAGCCCTCGGAACGAAGAATCGGCGTGCAATCTGCTGTCTTTGTGCCACCCAAGACGTCTACTTTGCATTGCAGAAAGGCCGGACCAACCTCTGAGCGCCCGTAGCGGAAAGTCGCACCGGCGCATACAATCGCTAGAGCATTTCTACTTCCCGCTGATGGCCTGCGCATGTGAGGCACTTTGCTGCCGCGGCTGACCGGGAAATCGAAGGAAACACATGAAGTTGAGTGGAAGCGGCCGGTTCGCTCTGGCCTGTTCGGTATCCGTGGCACTGGGTCTGGGAGTCAGTTCTTGTGGCGGCGGCACCGTTGGATACCTTTGGGTACTGGAAGGGAAAACCTCCGGTAACAGCGCTGGAAATACCATTACCGGCTACAAGATCGACAACAATACCGGCAACCTGACGGAAATTGTGCACTCGCCCTTCACCAGCGGCGGCACAAATCCCGTCATGGGTGTGGTGCGGCCTGGCGGACGTTACGTGTACGTCTTGAACGCGGGCGATGCGCAGAATTCAGTCGCTGAGTTCAGTGTGGGCGGTGATGGCGTGCTCACCTTCCAGCAGGCATTTGGTAGCCAGGGCGGCACACCGGTGTGGATGGACATCAGCACCGGCGGCGACTTCCTGTATGTGTTGGACCAGGTTTCCCCGAACACAACGGGCGTGTGCGGCTCCGCCACCGGCCTCCTTCCAAAGGCACCCTGCGGTTCCGTCACGGTATTTGCCATTGACGCCGACACGGGAAGACTCACGCTGGTGCAGAACCAGTCTGTGAAGGTAAACGGCACCTATCTCACCTACACCGCGACGGGACCGGCACCGAGCCGCCTGAAGACGACGACAGCAGGATCACTCATCGTAGTGAACGGCGACCAGACCGTGACCTCGCTGCAGGTTGGCACGGCAGGCCAGCTCACCGTGAACGCCAACTCGACGCAGGTCATTGACAGCCCACCCACGGTGGACAACATCACCTCCATCACAATCGGGGGCAGCTACCTGTACCTAACAGACGGGGCGAACAATCGCATTCTGCAGTACACCGTAAGCCCCGCTGGCGTGTTGCAGCCCGTGACCGGCAGTCCGATTCCTAACCTTGTGCCGAGCGTGACCCCGGTGTGGACCTATACGGATACGTCCAGCACACAACTTTATGTTCTGAACCAGAACAACACGTCGACGACCTCGCCCAAGAGCAGCATCTCCGGCTTTACGATCCAGAACGGCGGTCAACTCAAACCACAGGCAGTTAACTTGAACCCCTACGCGGTTGGTTCCGGTCCGGTGTGCATGGTGGAAGATCCTTCGAAACAGTGGGTGTACACGTCCAACCAGGACGGTACGGTCACCGGCTACCACATCAACCATGTGGAAGGTACGCTGAACCAGTTGCAGCGGGGGTCTACGTTCCAGGCGCAGGGGAAACCTGCCTGCCTGATCATCAGCGGTATCACAAGCTAAGTTGACCGGCAGCGGTTTCGCATGATTTCGCGCGACTTACAAGGATAGCAGTTTGAGGAAAGCATTCGCATGAAGTTCAACAGCATCAGCCGGATTGGCGCAGCACTCGTGCTGTCATTGGCAGTCTGCCTGGGCCTGACCGCCTGCAGCCGCGACTACACCGTCGGCTTTCTTTACGTTACCTCGGCCAAGGGAAATGCTTCCAATGCCAACGGCACGCTTACCGAATTTGGGATCGACTATCAGACAGGATCGCTGATCCGCCTCGCGAGCTCAGGCCAGGACTCCGGCGGCAGAAATCCCGTGGCGCTGGCCATTACTTCCAATCAGAAAACGGTTTTTGTCGTGAACCGCGATGACAACAACATCGTAAATTTCGCCATCGGCACCGATGGGAAGCTGTATTCGCAAAAGACCGTGACCGTTGCAGGCAGTTACCCAGTTGCGCTGGGCATTTCCGGCGATACCAAGTTTCTGTACGTTCTGTTCACCTATCAGCCGGGCTACACCACCTCCAACATCGGCCCGGGCGGCCTGGAAATCTTTCCGTTAACAACGGACAGCAGCAGCGGCCTTGTTTCGTTGGGAACGCCCGTGGCAAACGGCTCGCTCAATTATTTCCCGCTCGGGTTTACGCCGGTCGGACTCGCGGTGAGCGCAAACGTCTCGAACACAAACGTCACGGCCACCAACGGTTCAGACTGCACGAACACCTCCTGCTCGAGCTACGTGTACGTCATCGAACAGGACAGCCGCACCACCAACAACCTGCTTGCATTCAAGCGCGATCTGAGCACGGGTGCGGTGACAAACATCGGCAACACGACCATTGGCGCCGGAACGGCGGCTTCCACCGGCTATAACTCGGGCATCGTCGCCAGCGCCATTGCAGTGGCACCGCTCGGAAATTTCCTGTATGTGACGGACTCCTCCGGTAACCAGATCATCGCCTACAGCATGAGCGCGGGTGGAATTCCCACTGCCATCACGACCGGGCCGTTCGCGACCCAGTCGCAGCCCGTGGGAATCACCATCGACCCGCGTGGCAAGTTCCTTTACGTGGCGAATTACAACGCGAGTACCGTGGGTGCCTACGCCATCGCACAGGGCAGCGGCGCACTGTCCGCAACCAGCACTGGACCGCAGGCAACGCGTACCGGGCCCACGTGCGTGACGGTAGAGAATGCACTTGGTATTTACCTGTACACTTCCAACTTCCTCGACAGCAGCGTGAGCGGTATGCAGTTGAACAGCAGCACGGGCAACCTGGTTCGTGTGCGCAACGATCCGTTCACGGTGTCCACGAATCCCACCTGCGCGGCAGCTGTTGCCAACGGTACGCATTCGTCACAGATCATCCAGTAGTCGCATGAGTGCAGGCAGAGGCCTCGCTTCGGCGGGGCCTTCATTTTTCTGCAGCCGCTATGATCAAGCCATGCACCGCTTAGCCCTGCTGACCACTGGTGGAACCATGGAGAAAAGGTATGTGGAGCAGGCGGGTTCCATGGAGAACAAGGAACCGCAGATCCGCCGATGCCTCTCCATGCTGCGTTTGCCGAACAGCGAGGTCACAGTCGAAGAGTTAATGAACAAGGACTCTTTGTTCATGACAAGCGAGGACCGAGCGCACGTTGCGGAACAGGTTCTTTGGTACGCAACGGCAGGAACGCCTGTGCTTGTGACCCATGGCACCGACACGTTGGTTGAGACTGGTTTGGTTGTGGCCGAGGCGGTACGCTTGTCCTCAAGCGGCGTCAGCGTTCCCGTGGTGTTCACCGGAGCCATGACTCCCTTCGGCATTGAAGGTTCTGACGCGCTGCAAAACCTGACCGAAGCGCTGCTGGCCACGCGCCTGCTCTCAGCCGGCGTATACCTCAGCTTCCATGGCGAGATCTTTCCTATAGCGGAAGTCCGCAAAGATCGCGAGCAGAGCCGGTTCATCCGCATGGAGCCTGCCTAAAACTACGCTGTTTGCCCAGCAAGAATGGCCACTGTGAAGGTTGCGGAGAACGGGTAGACTGGAGTTGCGTGCGGAAGTGGCGAAATTGGCAGACGCACTAGACTTAGGATCTAGCGGAGCGATCCGTAGGGGTTCAAGTCCCCTCTTCCGCACCAAGATTCCCGTACCAGCAGAGAGATTATGGCAGACAACACAAACATTGAGCCCACCCTTCGCGTCACCCAGTCTGACGATTACAACGACGTGTACGCCAACAGCGTGCAGATCCGAATGAGCGTGTGGGACTTTCAGCTGGTCTTTGGGACCATGCAGTCCTCCTCGCCGGAAGAGGTTACCTTTCTGACCAAGCAAGGCATCTTCCTGAGCCCCCAGCAGGCAAAGGCACTGTTCAACATTCTTGGCCAAAACCTTGCACAGTACGAAGGCACGTTTGGCGAGTTGAAGCTGGAGCCGCAGGGTATACAGCAGGGCGGCGGACCGATTCCCGTCAACTAACGCGTCCTTAGTAGTACCCGCACAACACAACAGCCGGAGCGAACAGCCGTGATGAGAGTGGCCGTGGGAAAACATCGCCCACCGCTCTCAGCCAGGCTGCTGTTCGCTCCTGTTTTTGTCGCGGTGTACCTCCTGCATTGGACGCTATTGCGGTTGCCGTACTACTGGGATGAGGGCAGCTACTACATTCCGGCAGCGTGGGATTTTTATCGCCTTGGCACGCTGATCCCCGAGACGACCATGCGGAATGCGCATCCGCCTCTGCCTTCCATCTTGTTGGCCGGCTGGTGGAAGCTGGCAGGTTTTCACGTCTACAGCACGCGGCTGCTCATGTGCCTGGTAAGCACGGCGGGGCTCCTTTCCGTGTTCCGGCTGGCTCGGTTGTTCCTGGGTGATAGCGCGGCACTTGCCGTGATGACACTCACGGCCATTTACCCGGTGTGGTTCGCTCAATCCACGCTGGCGCACGCGGATATGTTTGCTGCGGCCTTTGCTCTCTGGGGGTTGGTGTTCTACGCAGATCGCAAGGAGTGGACGCAACACTCTGAGCCGTTTGTTGCGGCAAACGCGATCAGTGCCGCGCTGCTGTTCGCGTTGGCAGCACTCAGCAAGGAGACAGCCATTGTGCTGCCGGCAGCGTTGTTCCTGTTTGAAGCCTTTCTGCTGCTTCGAGATCGGAGCAGCAGGTCCATCGTCGGTGCTGGCGCTCTGCGGATGGCCGCCCTAGCCTTGCCCGCGCTGCCCCTGCTTGGCTGGTACATGTATCACCGCGCAATGACCGGCTTCATGTTTGGCAACCCGGAGTTCCTCCGCTATAACGCCACGGCGAACTTCTCTGCGTGTCGAGTGATGCTTTCGTTGTGGCACCGCTTTACTCACCTCGCGGTCCACATGAATCTGTTTGTTCCGGTGCTGACGGCCTGCGGAGTGCTCTTTCTGCCGCGCAGGTCGGAACGCAGTGCGAGCCCCTCGCTTTCGTCGGGTGGTGCAACCATGCTCACGGTGCTGCTTGCGGCAGAATGGATCGCTTTCTCTGTACTTGGCGGTGCGTTACTCACACGCTATCTGCTGCCTGCGTACCCTTTGGTACTTATCCTTTGCCTTTCGGTCTGGAAGAGCCGGACGCGCCAGTGGCCGCTGCTGACTTTGCTGACCTTGGCAGTGTTCGCCATCGGCTGCGAACAGGCTCCACCATACGCCTTCACGCCGGAAGATAACCTGTCGTACCGCGACATGATTGTGGTGCATCAGCATGCGATTCACGAGTTGCTGAGTCGCTATCCCGGTGCCACGGTACTTACTGCGTGGCCTGTCGCCGCCGATCTGCAGCGTCCAGAGCTTGGCTATGTAGAGGCTCCCGTGAAGACAATCTCTATGGATAACTTCTCCGCGGAAGAAGTGGCGAAAGCAAAGGTGGGTGCTGGCCGGTATGACGTCGGCCTCGTGTTCTCCACAAAGTTCGATCCGCCTCCCGGTGGTCTTAACCTCACCGGCGACCATCGTGCAAACGACCATCGCTTTTACGACTACCATCGTGACCTGTTGCCGATGGAGATTGCCCGCGCACTGGGCGGCTCGGTAGTCTGGCAAGAAGAACGGAAAGGTGAATGGGCCGCAGTCCTCCAGTTCCCGCGCGCGTACGACGCGCAAATGGAGCCGCATCCTGTTCTCTCGGGTGCCAGAAGCCGACGCCTATAATTTGCATGATGGTTTTTTGGCGCCTCCTCCGCGGTCTGGCAGCACTCTCCCTCTTCGCTCTCCTCGCAAGCGTAGCTCAGGCGCAAGCTGGTCTGACAGCGGGGCGCGTGGTGCTGGTGTTGCCTTTTGAGAATCGGTCCGGCGGTTCGGCCCTTGACTGGATCGGTGAGTCGTTTGCCGACACGATGAACCTGAGGATGCACTCTGCAGGCTACCTCACCATAAGTCGCGACGACCGCGTCTATGCTCTGGATCATCTCGGCTTACCCGCAGGCTTCCGACCCTCTCGCGCCACTACCATCCGCATTGCACAGACGCTGGACGCTCAGTTCGTTCTGCTCGGCAGTTATACGGTCAAGGATGGTGACGTGACGGCGCAGGCGCAGGTACTGGAAGTCAATCGCCTTATGCTGTCAAAGCCGCTCCAGCAGGAAGCTTCGCTGCAAAGATTGTTGGAGTTGGAGAACAATCTAGCCTGGCTCTGTGCCAGGCAAATGGATTCGAAGTTCGCCGTGGCGCAAAACAGTTTCGTGGCAGCTTCCGCCAGTCTTAAGCTGGACGCATACGAAAATTACATACGCGGCATTACGGCTACCACTGCCGACGAGCGAACTAAACGGCTCTCAACAGCAGTAAGCCTTTCGCCTACAGACAGCAGCGCACTTCTCGCTCTTGGTAAAACGGAGTACACGGACGCCCGCTATGATGAGGCTGCCTCTGCGCTTGCGAAGATCCCGGCGAGTGACCCCCTTGCACAGGAAGCCGGCTTTTACCTTGGTCTGTCTCGCTTTAACACTGCCCGCTATGGTGACGCAGAGGGTGCCTTTGCCTTGGTGAGCACCAAATTGCCGTTGCCCGAGGTGATCAACAACCAGGGAGTCGCCATGGCTCGACAGCACAAGGATGGGCTCCCACTCATTCAGCGAGCTTCTTCTGCGGATCCGCTGGACGCTGATTACCACTTCAATGTGGCTGTGGCACTGCGGCGTAGGGGTGACAACGTGCATGCCAAAGCCGAGATCGACCAGGCTCTGAAGCTGCGGCCCAGTGATGCGGAAGCACGAGATTTGCAGGCCGTGATCTCTGGGACACAGCCGGTTCCGGCCGGCTACGATCCCCAAGAGCGTATCCGACGAACTTACTCGGAGACCGCGTTTAGACAAGCAGCGTTTCAACTGGATCAAATGCGTGCCGCTCGCATCGCATCACTGCCAGCGGAGAGGCAAGCTGACGAATACGTCCAGGCGGGGCGCGACTTCCTTAGCCAGGGCCTTGTTCTTGAAGCCGAACGGGAGTTCCAATCAGCTCTGGAGGTAAACCTGGGCTCGGCCGGCGCTCATTTAGGTTTGGCGGAGGTTCGGGAGCGCTCCGGAAACCTTGATGACGCTCGCAAAGAAGTGGAAACCAGCATCCAACAGAAACCGAGCGTGCCTGCGTACCTGGTGCTGGCCCGCCTGGATTTGGCGGGTGGAAACTCCCCAGCCGCTGCTGTTGACGTAAGCAACGCCCTGCGTCTGGAGCCGGCAAGTACGGCAGCACAAGGCATGAAGACAGCTCTTGCAGGCAGGGGTGTCACCGTTCCGTGAACCGCCCAAGGCCATTCCTTCTAGCACTCTGCGGTTTGCGATGGTTTCTTGCCGGGCTCGTTGTATCCGCGTTCGTACTCCGCGCTGGTGCTGCCGTGCCCGGTGCCGTCTTGCAGATCGAGATGCATGACACGCTACAGCCGGAGCGAGCAGAGGTGTTCGCCCGAACTCTGGAGCGAGCCAATCAGCAGGGCTACTCCGCCGTTGTGTTGAATCTGAGCACGCCCGGTGGGCTGAGCGACTCGGCCGATCAGATGGTCGGTGCCATACAGCGGTCGCGCATTCCGGTGATCGCATGGGTGGGATCGCCGCAGACCCGCGTTTCGGGAGAGGGACTGCGCCTTCTGTTTGCAGCCGATCTGGCGTTAATGCATCCGCGGGCCTTCCTTACCCCGCTCTGGACGGATCGGGTGCACGGCTATACGACACTGATGCGTGCGACCGAAAGTCAACGATTGCTGAAAGAACTTGTCGCCTCGAACGCGCAACACGAGCGCAATGCGTACAACCTGGAGGAACTCACATCGGGTTCCCACTGGTTCACTGCAAGTGAGGCGGTGGACGACCGCTTGATCGACGGCCTTGCCGAGAAGATGCCGGATGTTCTTCGCATCGCGAGCGGGAGGGTAAAGCAGCAGGATGGCAGCACACTTTCTCTGCCGTCAACCGGTGTCACGGTTGACAACGCACACCTCGAACTGCAAGAACTGCTTCTGGTTACCTTGATGAATCCGGACCTTTGCGTTCTGCTCCTAACCTTAGGAATGCTGCTCATTTACCTGGAGTTCAACACTCCCGGTGCCGTAGTGCCAGGCGCAGCAGGCGTTTTGCTGGTGCTGCTGGCGGCTTACGCTCTTCACCTATTGCCACTGAATGCGGTGGGAGTGTTGCTTTGCCTTGCTTCCAGCCTTTCTCTGCTGCTGGAGGGTCGCTCGCGCACACATGGAGCTCTCGCGGTTCTAGGTGTTCTGCTTCTGGTAGCAGGGCTTGGGACCTTGGTCAACGGTCCGATTCCGCAACTTCAGGTGGAGTGGGGTACCGCAGTTGGCGCGGGATTCGGCTTTGGAGGTGTCACGGCAGCACTGATTGTCTTGGGACTGAAAGCGCGCCGATCAAAGACCTTGATCGGTGCAGACGCCATGCTGGGTTGGCTGGCCGTGGCACATACCACGCTCCGTCCCGAGGGCCAGGTTCTGGTTCGTGGCGAGTTGTGGAATGCTCGTCTGGTGACCAGCGACTCCTTTGTCCCAGCGGGTGAACGGGTGAAGGTGCTGCGGGCAGATGGACCTTTGCTGGAGGTCACCGCACTTCCGCTGAGTGACCATTCGTGAACAGCGCCGCGAAAGATTTGCCCCCTCAAGTAGACTGAGAACGTCCGGCTCCAGACCCGGCTCGAGGTTTTGTAGGTTGATGCTCAAGCGGTTCCCCGTCCTTCTTCTTTTCTTAGCTTTCGCGCAAGCTGTCCGGCCTGCTCCCGCTCAGGATTCACAACCCACGGTGACACGAACCGGTCGCTTTCTGGCGCACTTCGATCTTGGAATCGCCGGCACTGCCCTGTTCACCAAGGACGTTACCGGAACGGTGAATCAGTCCGCTTTGGGCGCACCCTATTCCGTGACACAGAGCGCGAGCACAGCCGCAGGCGCGCTTGTCACGCTGCGAGGGCAAAAGTCTGCATGGAGGGGGCTGGAATTCAACTTCGGCTACGGCCGCACATCCCAGACGTACTCGTGTTGCAACAACAATCCGAGCACCGGCGCTCTGCTGGGACCGCTGGTCGCGCAGGCCACAGCGAACGAGTTTACCCTGGGCTATCTCGCTCGCCCGGAGCGGCAGATCTTCGGCTTCAAACCGTACCTAAGCGTTGGTGCCGGTACCGTCGAGTTCAAGCCGACGCGCAACGGCGGCCAGGGCCTGCAGCCACAGGCACGCGCCGTGTACTACTACAACGTGGGCGGCGAAACATTGCTGGTGGGCGATCTGCTGGGTGCGCGCTTCGGTGTGCGGCAGCTGTTCTATCGCGCGCCAGACTTTGGACAGAACTACTTGACCATTCGCAAGCAAACGTTCACCGTGGAGCCGCAGATCGGGCTGTACCTTCAATTCTAACCTCGTCAACAGTAACTGCACACGATTGATGGCACCATGAGCTCA
This sequence comes from uncultured Terriglobus sp., assembly GCA_964242065.1. GTDB lineage: Bacteria > Acidobacteriota > Terriglobia > Terriglobales > Acidobacteriaceae > Terriglobus. The sequence continues at coordinate 21,966 of CAXTBQ010000007.1, forward strand.
CAGTTCAACGATTCCGATGAAGATATAGCACTCCCTACCCGGCGGGCTTCACAGGCAGCCTATGCGGCGGATAATGGTCATGAAACCCGGGCGGAGGACAGACGTCCCGCGGAACGTGAAGTGACGTTGAACACGGGCATCGTGTTGGGTCTGTTCTTTGCGCTTGCTTTGTTGTGCGCCGTCTTCTTCGGATTCGGCTACTCAATAGGCCACAAGTCAGTAACCAATGCAGCGGCCGCAGAACCGGAGAACCCGGCCGCAAGCGAGAACATTGCACCCGTGGCAAAGCCCGCGGCAGGTTCGCCGGCAAAGGATCCCGTGCCGGAGTATGTGTCGCCAGCGGGTGCTGGCCCGGTTCCCGTTCCCAAAGCCACGCCCGCAAACGTAGTCACCGTTCCCATCACGCGCGAGGCAGACGCGAGTGAGACGGGCGGCTCGCGCACAACTGCGCCGGTGGTCCGCACCCCACCTGCGGTCGCAGTGGCACCGACACCTGCTCCGGTCACGACGCCTGCGCCCGGCGGTGCTGTGAATTATGTGCAGGTTGCTGCGGTAAGCCACCAGGAGGATGCAGACGTGCTCCTGAGTTCTTTGCGCCGCCGCGGCTACGTTGTGCAAATGCGCAGCGAACCCGCCGACAAACTCATCCATGTGCAGGTGGGTCCATTCAACAACCGCAAGGAAGCGGAAGCCATGCGCCAGAAACTCGCGGGCGACGGCTACAACGCATTCATCAAATAGCGTCCGTCACAAGCGGCTTCATGGATGCCGGCAGTGCCTCTACCAAGGACTGCCTTACCGCCCGCGTGAACTCAGCGCGTGTGCGGAATACCGCAGGGTCGATTGCCGGCAGGAACTGAACCCGCACCGTACCCGGCACAATCCTGGCGCTGCCTTTCCGCAGCATGCTTTCGGTACCGATTATGGCAATCGGCACAATCGGCGCTCCTGTGGACTGCGCCAAGTGAAACGCACCTGCCTTGAAGGGCTGCAGACGTCCGTCCGGCGAGCGGGTTCCCTCCGCAAAGATCAGCATTGATAGGCCGCTGTTCACCACGTCCGAGGCCATGCGGGCAGAGCGCACCGCAGCCTCGCGCCCGCCGCCTCGCTCCACGGGAACGCAGCGCGCGAGCCGCCATGCCCGGCCGAGCACAGGTATTCTCATCAGCGATGCCTTCAGCATAATGCTGGGTGTGCCCGGCAGCAGAGGAGCGATGACCGGCGGATCCAGGTTCGACACGTGATTCGGCAGAAACAGACAGGCCCGCCCGGCCGGAATGTTTTCGCAGCCGCTCTGTTCCACCCGGATGCATGCTGCTCGCAGCGCCGCACGTGCGATCCACTTGCCCACACGGTACATGCGTTCCACTCGTCCGGTGATCAGCGTCCATGGGATCAGTACGATGCCCGCGGGAACACTCAACCCGGCAATCACGCTGACCAGCTTGAAGGTGGCCCACATCAGCGGACCTCGAGTGCCGCCGGCAGCTTAGAGTAGATGTCTCCGAACCCACCATTGGAAAGAATTGCCACCACGTCGCCTCTCCGTAGGAAGGGGACCAGAGCCTTCGTGATTGCATCGGCATTGGGCAGTAGCTGGGCCGGTACACCGCTCGCGTCCAGCAGGCGTACCACCCCAGCCGGGTCAAGCCGTTCACGTTCAGGGATGCTCGCTCCCTGATAAACCTCCGCCATGATGACGCGGTCCGCCAGCGCGAGGCTTTCCAGCAGTTCATGCTCAAACACGTTGCGGCGAAGTGTATTCGAACGCGGCTCCAGGACGGCGATGAGCCGCCGCCCGGGATAGGAGCCGCGCAACGCGCGCAGCGTCTCGCGAATCGCCGTGGGGTGGTGCGCAAAGTCATCAATGATGGTGATGCCGCCCACCTCGGCGCGCACCTGCAAACGGCGTTTGACGCTGCGAAACGTGCTGATTGCCTCCGCAACAGACTCCGCATCGACGCCCTGCCCAGCGGCCAGGGCTGCCGCCGCCGTGGCATTCAGCGCATTGTGTTCTCCCGCCAGCGGCAACTGCATATTGGCGAAGTGAACGCCGCCGCGTAGCAACGTCCATCGAGACACCGCGCCGGGCTGGAATCCAGTGATGCGCCAGTGTGAGCTTTCCTGCAAGCCGTAGCGCTCCACCGGGCAGAACGCGCGGCTGACGCATTCCGTCACGTTCTCGCTGCCGTCGTAAGCCACCAGCCGCCCGCCACGCGGGATGAGGTTCACCAGACGCCGGAAGGCCGTTTTCACCGCAGGCAAATCGGGGTAAATGTCGGCGTGATCGAACTCTACGTGCGTCAGGATGGCCGCCTGCGGGAAGTAATGCAGGAACTTCGGCCCCTTGTCGAAGAAGGCCGTATCGTACTCGTCTCCTTCGAGAAGGAACGTGCGTGTATTGCGCACGGCAAAGCTTGTGCCGAAATTCTCTGCCACGCCCCCGATCAGGAACGATGGCTCCAGCTCAGGCCGCTTACGCGCAGCCACCTGGTAGATCCAGGCCAGCATGCTGGTCGTTGTCGTTTTGCCGTGTGTGCCGGCCACTACCAGCGGCTCGCGGCCCTGCAGAAAATCGCTGTGGATGAGTGCAGCCATACTGGTGAACGGCAGCCGACGATCAAGAACAACCTCGAGTTCCGGATTACCGCGTGAAATGGCGTTGCCAACAACGACCAGGTCCGGCACCGGCTGGAGATTGCATTCGTCGTATGGCTGCTTCGGCTCGATGCCCATGGCGCGCAACTGGTCGCTCATGGGTGGATAGGCAGCTGCGTCTGAGCCGGTGATGCGATGCCCTTGCCCGTGCAACATGCCCGCTAGCGACGCCATGGCGGTGCCACAGATGCCGATCAGGTGAATGTGTTTTGCTTGCCAATCTGTGCCTGCCACGCGTTCTACTCTACCGCCGATTCAAGGAACTGAAGAGACGCAGCAGAAGTACAGTCAAGGCGCACGCGTACGCCCAGCGGCAGCGTCACATTGGGCGCATCCACATGGCCTGACTGCAGGCCTATCGCAATAGGCCCGGTAAAGTCGCGCAGGTTGTAAAGCAGCGTCTGCTCGATTAATTCCGCCTCGCCCGGCGACGCGCAACACTGCCGCATATCTCCGAAGACGATGCCGCAGACACGGTCCAGCATGCCCGCATACCGCAGATGAAGCAATTGGCGGTCCCACTGGTAGGCACGCGTATTGACCTCCTCCAGGAAAAGGATGATCTCTCCTGCCGGCGGCTGCATGGCATAGGGCGTGCCGAGCGACTCCGTCAGCAGAGCCAGGCAGCCACCTACCAGCGTTCCCTCCGCGGTCTCACCTATCTTCAACACGCGCATGCCTTCGCGCTCACCCAGCTGCCAGGGCTCCGTACGCTCCAAGGCGTGCCGCCATGAGTACAGATCGACGCCGCATGCCAACACGTCTCCACGCGCGAAATCGGGCGACGCCATGGGAGCGTAGAACGTGTGCAATCCGCACGCCTGCGCCAGCCACAGGTGCAGCGTGGTGGGATCGCTGTAGCCTAGGAAAGGTTTCGAGTTGGCACGGATCAGCTCCGCATCCAGCAGCGGCAGCAGCTCCGCCGCTCCCCATCCACCACGCGTGCACAGCACCGCATCGAACGACGGATCAGCAAAGCCAGCATGCAAGTCGGCTGCACGCGCCGCAGCTTCGCCCGCGTAGTTCAGCGGGCCGGCGACAAGAGCCGAGTGCAACAGCACAGGTTCGTAGCCCAGCGATTGCAGCCGCTGCATGGCCAGACGCACTTTGGCTTCTACGGGTGTGCTAGCGGGAGAGATGAGGGCAATACGAGCGCCCGGCCGCAGCCGCTTCAGCTTAGTCACGGTCGTTTTCCAGCGACTGCACGCTTACCTGCCCAGTGCAAATGATGTCCGCCGGGCCGGTCAACATGAGCGGCTGCCCTTCGTGCCACACCACCTGCTGCGAACCGCCCAGCGAACGTGCAAGCAAGGACCGCTTGCAACCGCGCAGGGCCATGCTGGCCGCAGCGGAGGCAGACGTGCCCGTACCCGACGACTGCGTCGGCCCTACGCCGCGCTCAAAGATGCGGAATGCGATCTCTGCCTCTGAGAGCACACGCACGAACTCCACGTTAGTGCCGCGTGAAAAATCAGGGTGCGTACAGATGCGTGCGCCCAGGTCTTCCCACGCGAGGCCGTGCCCACGAAACTCCACATCTTCGGTGAACACTACGAAATGCGGATTACCCACGTCAACGACCGCACCGGCGACATCGCCTACACCCGCAACGTGCACGCTACCCTGCAACACGCGCGGCGTGCCCATCGCGGTCTGTATCTCGAAATGCTCGCGATTTGCTGACACGACGCGGCAGACACGCGGGCCGCCATGGGTACCCAGCGTTACTTCCCCCGTGCCTTCGCTGTGCGCCAGCCACGCGGCAACGCAGCGCGTGCCATTGCCAGACAGTTCCGCTTCGCTGCCGTCAGCGTTGAACAGCCGCAGGTGGTATGACCCATCGGCCCTGCGGTCCAGGAACTCCACGCCATCGGCACCCACGCTCCTGTTGCGTTCGCACAGCATTCGGGCCAGCGCCGCGTGCTGAGCCTGCGCGAACTCTTCCTCCACCACCAGGAAGTCGTTACCGCAGGCATTCGCCTTGACGAACGGGATCATCACAACTTCACCTTGTGCTCCTGTAGAGCTTGGCGCAGGGTTGACCGGTGTGGCATAGCACTTCGATCTCCGCCAAACCTTCCGGATGTGCTGCCACGGCCTGCGCAACCGGGTCACCATCGAGCGCGACGACGAGGTCCGCATACGCCGCAGGGTGTTGCCGTGCCCGGTCGAACGTCTGTGAATCGAGCGGGCTGATGAGCGTCTTGAGCGAAAGGCCCGCATCCTGGATCGCCCCGATGTGGTCATTGGTGTCGAACATGATGGTGCCTCCACCGTACAGCCGCAAAATCTCCTTTGACAGTACCGCTTCGAACGGGATGCGCGTGCGCGAGTTGACGACCGCCTCCTCATACACCAGCGGCGGCGCGGACAGCCAATGCGGCACGCCGGTAGTGCGTGGATTGTCGTCGCCGCGGACCTTCTGCAAAAGCGTGCCAAGAGTACCCATCATGGCGAAGACGTTGACGATGATTGCGACCAGTACGGCAAAGAAAAATCCATCTGCGAGCTTCGGCTTTTTTAAGCGTACCCTGCGCTCCACTGCTCCAAGAGCAACGGCGGTGCAGATGGCAAACGCAGGCAGCAACTCCATACCGTAGCGAGCGTTGTAGTACGAACCGGGATAGAGTTGCGGCACAAAGATTGGAATGTGACCCCAGGCTATCGAATACACGTAAAATTGCAGTGGCAGACAGAGCAGCACGGACACCTACCGCGGGAGACGCGTCTTCACCATCAGCCATGCACCCGCCAGCGCACCCGCCAGCACCGCAAAGCCAAGCTCATACGCCACCGCATCCACCTGTGCCGCTCGCGTGAAGTACAAGAAGGCCCAGCCGGGGTTGTACATGCCGCGCCTCGGCAGTGAGCCTGGTGGTGTCGTCTTCTGCTCAATGGCCTTCGCGGAGTACGGTCCGCGCAGGAAGTCGAGCCAGTCGCCCTGGTACTTCGCGTTGTAGGCGAACCACAGCAGTGGCCCGACGACGGCGAGCGCGGTCATGCTTAGGAAGGCGTTCCTTGTTTCTCGTTTTGTGGTCTCGGCAGAACGCCACCATGCGACGGCCAGCAACAGCCAGACCGCCGCGCCGACGATCCAGCCGTCGTAGCGCGTAAAGACCATGGCCGTGGTTAGCAGGCCGCTCACGAGCATGCGGGTGCGTGCTGCTGCTATCTTGTCCAGCGCCAACGCCTCAGCTGCCTCCCACGCCACCACGGTGGACCACAGCAGCAACGCCAGGAACAGCGGCTCCGTCATCGCGGTGGTCGAGAGATACAGCAGGTTCGGATTCAGCGCGAAGAAGGCGGTCGCGGCAAAGGCCCAGGCAGACGGCACCAGCTTGCGGGCTAGTGCATAACAGCCTGTAACGCCGAACACGTACGCGGCCAGCGACGGCCACGCGCCTGCAATGCCGTTCTGCCACCAGTCCAGCCGCTGCACAAACGGAAGCATCAGCAGGTGCGGCAGCGGTAGCCACACGCCGCCCAGTTGCGCGATGCCCGGGTAACGCGTGTCAAGGATGCGGCGTGCAATGCCCAGGTGCGCGGCTGCATCCCCGTACAGCAGCAACCAACCACGCGACGCGCACACCAGCAACGCCAGAAAGCCGAGGATCACCGCCGCAAGCGCAATCGGCATGAGCTCCGGACGCGTGGCGGAGTACACACCATTCGGATCGCGCGCTTCCACACGGCGCGCAGGTCGCACGATGCGCTGCGGCGAACGCAGCGGCTGACCGGGAGCGAGTCTACGTGGCATCGACGTCCAGGTGAGAGATCTCGCGGAAGAGTCTAAACCGCTGATCGACTTCCTCGCGCGTCGTCTCCTGCAGCCGCTCCGTGCCGAAGCACTCAACGGCGAACGAGCCCATCACGCCGCCGTAAAACAGCGCCATCTTAAACACGGCCGGCGTCAGCTCCGGCTGCGAGGCGATGTAGCCGTAGAAGCCACCGGCGAAGCTGTCGCCCGCACCGGTGGGATCGACCACGGTTTCGATGGGGAGCGCCGGTGCGCGGAACGGCGTAAGGCTTGCGCCACCTGCGAACGAACGCCCATTGAAGAAGGCGGTCGCGCCGTACTCGCCGTGCTTGATGACGAGCGACTTCGGCCCCATCTCCATCACCTTCTTTGCGGCGGTCACCAGGTTGTGTTCGCCGGTCAAGAGACGCGCCTCGCCGTCGTTGATGATGAGGATGTCTTCCTCGCGCAGCACATTGAGTAGGTTCTCGCGATGGTCGGCAATCCAGTAGTTCATGGTGTCGCCCGCCACCATCTTCACACCGGGCAGGGCCTGCCGCACACGCAGCTGCAGCACCGGGTCGATGTTGGCCAGGAACAGGTAGTCGGAGTCCTTGTAGCTCTCCGGGATCTTCGGATCGAAGCTGCCGAAGACGTTCAGGTCGGTGCCCAGCGTCTTTGCCTCGCCCATGGTGCCTTCGTAGCTGCCGGTCCAATGGAACGACAGGCCCTCGGCATGCTCGATGCCTGCGGTATCCACGCCCTTGCGCGTCATCACGGCTTCGTGCTCGGCAGTGAAGTCATTGCCGACTACGCCGACGACGCGCACGTCTGTGAAGAACGATGCCGCAAGGGAGAAGTGTGTGGCGGCACCACCAAGGATTTTCTTGCGCTGACCCGAAGGTGTGGTGAGGGTATCGAAGGCTACGGAACCAACTACTAGAATCGACATCGTACTCCCAGTTCAAAGTTCAAAGGTGTTAGTGGAACGTCCGACGTTGCAGGGCTTATTAGAAGCTATGATCGGATCGCGCAGAAAACTTGCCAGACCATTGAGCATTCTTCCCACCTCAAGACAGAGATGTTCTGCGCGATCCAGAGTCTCTGTCTGCTCATACTGCAGCCGTCTCGCGATAATGAGTTGCGTTTGCAGTTCGTTTGCCTAACCACGGGCGATCAGCACGAAGTGCCGATACTCACGCTTGAAGAACGAGCGGAACCCTCCGCTACATTGCTTGGAATAGACACTGCGGCTCGGCACATTGGCGATACCAAGCCGTATTGCTCCTGCTTTGGAAAGGCAGCCGTCAGCTTGTACACCTCAGCAGTAAGTTCAATTCCTTGCTGCCAAACGGTGAGATCACGGAACGACTTAGCCATCCTTATCTGTCCTTACAACTAAGAACTTTCTACTTCTTCTCATACTTATCCAAAAAGATCGCCAGCTTCTCGCGCGTTGCAGCCGGAATCATCTTCTTGTCCGTCATAATCGCGAACTGCAGGGCATTCGCTACCGGCGTGCCGCTGTTGTCCTTCGGCAGAGCGCGCACGGCCCCCTTCAGCACTTCCTGCGCGTTCGCCGTGTTCTCGTGGATGACCTTGATGACCTGCTCGACCGTGACGTCGTCGTGCCCTTCGTACCAGCAGTCGTAATCGGTGATCATGGCCAGCGTGGCGTAGCTGATTTCGGCTTCGCGGGCCAGCTTGGCTTCCTGCAGGTTGGTCATGCCGATGACATCCGCGCCCCAGCTGCGATACAGGTTCGACTCCGCACGGGTGCTGAACTGCGGGCCTTCCATGTTGATGTAGGTGCCGCCCAGCTTGCCCTCAACGCCCGCATCCTTACAGCCCTGCTCGAAGGCTTTGGCGGCCACCGCGCAGATGGGATTGCCGAAGGCGACATGGCCCACGATGCCGTCGCCGAAGAAGGTGGCGTTGCGCGCAAAGGTGCGGTCGATGAACTGGTCGGGGATGACGAAGTCAGTCGGCTTGTGCTCTGCCTTGAGCGAGCCCACTGCGCTGATGGACAGGATAAAGCTGACACCCAGCTTCTTCATGGCGTAGATGTTGGCGCGGAAGTTCAGCTCGGTGGGCAGGATGCGGTGGCCGCGACCGTGCCGCGCCAAGAACGCCACGCGACGGCCTTCCAGCGTGCCCAGCACGATGCTTTCAGAGGGATCGCCGAACGGTGTCTCAACTTTAAATTCTTCTGTATCCGTAAGCCCCGGCATGTTGTACAAACCGCTGCCGCCGATAATGCCGATCTCCGCCTGTGCCAAACCCTGCTCCTTTGTGCGTGAACCACGCTGAGTATAACTACCGCTGGTTAGCGGGCCAGATGCGAAGCCGTTAGTGCGGCCGCGCGAGGTATGCCGATGCCGGGCAGCAAGCGCGACAGATTCAGCGTGAGTTCGCCCGCAGGAGTCGCGGTGCTTGCCGTCTGCAATCGTCCGTGCCCCTGTGCCTCGCGGAACATTGTTTCCAGCTTGTGCGCGGTCTCACGGTCATAGCCTTCAGAGAGAAACACGCCGTTGTCTTCCAGCGATAGCCACACGTCTCCCTCTCCCGTTGTGAACAGCAGGTGGTCGGCATCGCCATCCTGGAACTCTACTGGCTTGATGTTGTCGTACTTTCGAGCCAGCGCACCGGCGTACACCTTGAGAAAGCTGCGCGCGCTGTCGCGGTTCTTCCACTGTGAGAAGTACAGCACGCCAATGGAGCTCTTTTCAGCCTTTTGCGCTGGCGTGGCGGCACGGCGCTGTGCTGCGTAGTAGATGCCGCCATCCCACTCCACCGCCAGCGGACCGGCCATGGCGCGGCCACCAAACAGCTCCGTGATGATGCGCACATCCAGCTCACCCATCACCCCCACGTCGTAGGGCTCCCAATTCTTGTCCAGCAGACCGTGAATATCAGGCATGGTTAGCACGGAAACGGGAGCGTGCGAGAGGTATTCCTCGGGGTGCAGAACTTCGTGTGAGGACGTGGGCGGTCGTCGCAGCGCACCGGTGAACGCGGTATCCACACCACCCTTCATCAGCAGCGCCTGCTCAAAGCCGAGACCGGCACTGTAGGGGAACAGCAAAGACTCTTGCAGGAGGAGCGGCGCTCGCGCCAGGATGGGTGATCCAGTGGTATCCATCGCCAGGTCGCGCAGGCGATCGCCGAACTCAGGCGCGGTGGCCAGCGTCTTGTTCGAGTCCTTCAATTCGTAATCCACGAAGGTCACCATGGCCTGACCTTCCGTGACCGACTCGCGCGCGGTGGAAGCCTCGTCCAACACGATGTGCTGATTGTCCTCGTTCGCGTTCCTGCTGGTAGCCGTTGGCTGTGGATTTCCCCACTTTTCCAGGTGCACCAGGTCATCCTGCAGGGCGTGCGTCAGTTCGTGCGCTAGCACGGGCTTCTGCTCATCCACGCCAACCCAGTCGATCAGGTTTACCGTGCGCGTTTTTGGCTCGTAGAAGGCTGCGACCTGCTCCGTCAGCAAACTCACGAGAAAGGGCCGTAACTGAAAGTCGCGGTCCAGCAGACCAAACTTTTTCAGCACCAGCTCAGACCGCTCCATGCGCTTGGCGCCTTCGTCGTCGTTGAGTTTCTGAGACAGCTCACGCTGCACCTCTGGCCGGGTGAGCAGCTTACGCTTGACTGGGCGGGTGGCCTTCAGATGCGTATCCTTGCTGGCAAAGGCAAGGATGTCATCCACCGACCGAAACAGCGTAGCCGCTTGGTCCTTCGTGATGCGCGTGTCACTGCCGGGCAAAGCCATGGGCTTGGATGGCACGGTTTGCGGCGGCGGATCGGGCACCGGCACGGTGGGCCGGGGTACCTGCGCGCAAACGGCGGAAACCGCCAGCAGCATGGGGCCGGCCAGCAGGAGAAGGGTGGATGGTGGCTTCAAGGCAGTAGGTGACTCCAGAGGATGAGACTGGCAGCACAGAGGCTGGCGAGCCGCAAAACTATAATTAGAGTGTACGGGGCGCGCTGCTGCGCAACCGGAGCTCCGGAGAGGAGGGCGCTGGATGACGGCTTCTGTAGCGAAGGAAACCACCGCCGGAAGAAATGATGCACTGCAGAACGGCGCCGGCGTGGTGCGGCTGGATGCAGCTGCCGAACCCGATGTACCGGGCGGCGGCTGGATCGCCGTAACCGGCGGCGACCGAGTCCGCTGGCTGAACGGCATGGTGACCAACTCTGTGCAGGCGCTTACGCCAGGCGACGGTGCTTATAGCTTCTTTCTCAACGCTCAAGGCCGCATCCAGGGTGACTGCACGGTATGGGCCGAGCCAGACCGACTCTTGCTGCAAACATCCACCGGGCAGGTTACGCCGCTAACGGGCATGCTGGACCGGTTCATCATCATGGACGATGTCGAGATCGCCGACCTGTCCGGCGCGAGCCACGGGATGGTGATCGCCGGGCCCAAGGCATTAGATACGCTGCACGTTGCGGGTTTCGCGCAGACACGTGCCACCCGGCTGCTGAAGCGCCAAACGGTGACGTGGCAGGGGCACCAGGTTGCGCTTCTCCACCCGTACAGCCCGTTGGTGCCGCGCTTCGAACTCTGGTTTGACTCCGCGACCTCGTTGGGCCAAGCTCACAGGGCTCTGCTGGAAGCGGGTGCAACTGCCTGCGACTTGATTGATTTGGAACTGTTGCGAGTGGCTGAGGGCACTCCGCGCTTCGGCATGGAGATACGCGAGCGAGAACTGCCGCAGGAGACTGGCCAAACGCGCGCTCTCCACTTTTCGAAAGGCTGCTACCTGGGCCAGGAGATCGTAGAGCGCATTCGTTCGCGAGGAAATGTTCACCGTACGTTTACTAGCTTTACGCTGCACGGCGGTATCGCGAGACCGGGTACCGCGTTGTTCGCGGAAGGCAAGGAGGTTGGCGAACTGACCAGCATCGCCTCGGCACCGATCGACGGAAATGTGCTTGCCCTTGGCTTCATTCGCCGCGAGGCGCTGGAGCGGGCACAACCCGTCACCTACGCGGGCGGCAGCGCCGAACCCCGTCCTCAAGCCGCTGCATCATAAGCTCACAGCCACAGGACAGAGAGAATCATGCCAGACAAGGATCAACCCATCGTCATTAACGACCGGCGCAAATTCCGCGATACCGGCGAAGTCCGCGATTCGCAGCAGGTGACACCACCTGCGCCGGTTGCCGAGATACCCCTGAAGCGCGAGTCAGGCCCGATACCTGTGGGTGCACCGCAGACAAACAGCGCGCACCTGGTGACGCCGGTGCCGGAACCCGCCGAATCGGCAGACGCCACCCTGGCGCGGGCTGATGGTGATGACGTGGAAGCAGCGCCGGATTTGCCGCCGCCGCCCACAACTGAAGAGATTGAGCAGGTCCGTTCCGCCTATGAGCAAACGGCGGAGCGGCTGGACACCATGATGCGCTCGCAGAACTTGGGTGCGGAACGCGTGCCACCCATGGACTTTCAGCGGCTGGTGCAATCGATCTACATGTCGGCCATGATCCAGCTTGGTGCGGGCACGCAGCAGGGTCAGCAGGCGCGCGTAGACCTGATTGGCGCGAAGCAGAGCATCGATATGCTCGTGGTCATCGGAGACAAGGCCGGCAGCAACCTGTCAGACGAAGAGACCAGGCTGTTGGAAAGCGCGCTGTTCGAGTTGCGCATGGGCTTTCTTGAGATTACGCAACTGCTTGCGCGCCAGGCTGCGGCCAAGCAGCAAGCAGCGGCACCAGGCCAAACAGGTGCCGGCGGCTTTGGTGGTGGCGGGTTCACCGGGGCGGGACCGCGGATTGTCCGCTAGCGGTCCGGTGGTGACCGCGGAGATCACTTTTCTTGGCACAGGCACGTCCATGGGCGTGCCTACACTGGGTTGCACCTGCGACGTCTGCCGCTCCGCAGACCCGCGGAACAGCCGAATGCGCTCGTCGATCGCGCTGCGTTACGCGGGCAAAAGTGTACTGATCGATACCGGCCAGGACTTTCGTACGCAGGCATTGCGGTTTTGCATCGACCGGCTGGATGCGGTGCTGTACACGCACGGCCACGCCGACCATGTGCTGGGCTTCGACGATTTGCGGCCGCTCACCTTCGGCAAGCCCGGGCGGCTGCCGCTCTATGCGGACGATCCTACTGCGGCCACCATTGAACGCATTTTCGATTACACGTTCACCAAACAAGATCGCTATCCCACAAGCGCACGCGTGGAGATGCACCGGCTCAGCAGCGAACCCGGCGCATCGCTGGAACTGTTTGGCGCGTGTTTTGAGCGGGTCCCGGTACTGCATGGCCGCAATGTGATTGCCGGCTACCGGTTCGGCCGCGCGGCCTACCTGACCGACATGAGCGATATTCCAGAGGAAAGCTTTGAGCGATTGCAAGGCCTAGACATCGTGGTGCTGGACGCACTACGGCGCGAGCCCCACCCCAGCCACTCGCACCTGGATTACTCCGTTGCACTGGCTCAGCGCATTGGAGCGAAAGAAACCTTTTTTACCCACATCTCGCATGACCTGGACCACGCGGAGACCGAGAGAAATCTGCCACCCGGTGTCCACATGGCCTACGACGGCCTGCGCCTGGAGTTCGACATCGCATATACTGGGAATGGCGGAGCGGCGGGATGAAAGTTTTCCGCAGCCCCAATGAGGTACCGGCAGACTTCGGTCCGAGTGTCGTCACGATCGGCAATTTCGATGGGGTGCACTGCGGCCACCAAAGCGTGATCCGGCAAGTGGTGGAACGGGCATGCGCACGGGACGCGCGGTCAGTGTTGGTGACGCTGGATCCTCATCCGGCAAAGGTGCTGCGGCCCACGCATCCACTGCGGCTGATTACCGGGCTTGAACGCAAGCTGGAACTGCTGGGTGAAACCGCCCTGGAAGCGGTGCTGCTGCTGCCCTTTACGCATGATTTCTCGCGCACCTCTGCGGCGGGGTTCTGCAGTGCAATTCTGCGGGACACGCTCCACGCTGTTGAGGTTCATGAGGGCGAGGACTTCCGCTTTGGCTACGGCGGCGAGGCAGACATGAGCAGCCTGGCAGAACTGGGTAAAGCGTGCGGCTTTAGTACCGCGGCCTTCTCTGCTTTGCGTATCCACAATGAGGTGGCTTCATCGAGCCGCATTCGCACTCTGGTTGCGTCCGGTGAGATGGGTAGAGCGCGGCAACTGTTGGGCCGGCCGTTCAGCGTGGACAGTACGCCCGCGCGCGGCCGTGGTTACGGTTCGAAGTACGCGGTACCCACCGTCAACCTGGCGCCCTATACCGATCTGCTGCCCGGTAATGGTGTGTATGTAACCGATCTGCGCGTGGGTCTCGGCGCGGATGCGCTCCACTTTGAAGGTGTCACCAACGTGGGCAATCGGCCTACCTTCGGTGAGGACTCCTTTGCAGTGGAAACCTATCTGTTCCGCTTCTCACCGTTCGCGTTGGATGAGAGTACGCCGCTGCGCCTCACATTCTTGAAGCGGCTGCGCGAAGAGCGGAAGTGGCCCTCACCGGAAGCGCTGAAAGAACAGATTGGCCGCGATGTAGCACGGGCGGAGCGCTGGTTTGCTCTGCGACGGATATTCGGGTCGCGCCGGTAGCACAGCCTTTCATCAGTGGGAAACATGGCAGACGCGGCACTTAGCGACACCCTTTTCCCCACGTCGTTTGAAGAACATCGGGCTCTTGACCCAATGGTTTCCGGACGTTCAGATCTGAATTCATCGATCCGCCTTAGCAGGCGCGCGACTCGCCGGGATCCCCGAGCGTGGCTCTGGCTGTCCGGTCCCCGTTGCCCCAGTAGATGTACGCGATGGCACAGCCTGCCCTGTGTATGGCCGGTACGGTCCCACAGGCGTATTCACCATGCCGCGTGGTGCGGGTGGCACAATAGGGGCCGCGGCGCGCGGTGCCGATGCGGCGGGCGTGTCATCCGGCATCTGTTCCGTGGACGCGGGCGTTGCGGTGGTCTGCTCCGCAGCCGTCCCGGCCTGCTTCTCTGCGGACGCCGCGAGGTCGTCCTCGTCGTCATCGTTCGCGGGCTTCCTGGCGTGCGAAGCGCCGTCTGTATCAGTTGCTACGTCCAGCGTTTTCTTGGGCGCGTTGTCGCGTGGAAAGCTTTCCACCGGCGTGCGCGCGATGGCCACCTTCATGAAGTCGATCCACATGGGTAGCGCGGCCTTTGCTCCGGTCTCCTTGTCGCCAAGCGACTTGCGATCATCAAAGCCGATCCATGTGCCGCAGGTGATTGAGGGCGAAAAGCCAATGAACCAGGCATCTGTGTAGCTGTTGGTCGTGCCCGTTTTGCCACCCAGCGGGTGCTTCAGCGTTGCCCCGGCCACGGCTGCGGTGCCGTATTGTGGCACGGCTTCCAACAACTTCATCATGGTACGTGCCGTGTCCACCGCGATGACCTCCTTCACCTGCGGAGCCACTTGCTTCAGCGGCAGGCCGTCGCCCTGCACCACGCGGCGGATGACGTGCGGCTTGATCAGAATGCCGTCATTTGGGAACACAGAATAGGCGCCAACCTGCTCCTGCAAACTGATGCCAGCCGACCCAATGGCCACCGGAAGAAACGCGGGGATGTTCGACGTTACCCCAAAGCGATGCGCCACCTCGATGACCTTGCGGATGCCCACCTGGTTTGCGAGCTTGAGCGCTGGTATGTTGCGGGACTCCGCGAAGGCGCTGGTTAGAGTCATGGTTCCGGCGTAATTCGCCTCGTAGTTATGCGGTGTGTACGGTCCGTTTGGCGTGTAGAAGCTGGTTGGTCCATCCACGATGGTGTCGGTTGGCTTCGAATGCAGTTGCTCAACCGCCGCGGTGTAAACGTATGGCTTGAAAGACGAGCCGGTCTGCCGCTCTGCCTGCGTCGCGCGATTGAATTGCGACACGGCGAAGTCGCGGCCGCCCACCATCGCCAATACTTCGCCGTTGGCATTGTTCACGGCCATCAGTGACGCCTGCGCCCCGCTATCCTGCTGCAGCGAAGCGTGCATGGTCGCCGCGCCGGAGGCCGCGTCTTCAATGCGGACATAAGCCAGGTCGCCCACGGTAAGGATCTGGTTGGCTGAGTAGTTCTGCGTCCAGGCCCAATCGCTGGGCGTCATCTCGGCGTAGCGACGTCCAATGCGCACCACAACGCGTCGCGGCTTAACTTCTGTGACGAGCGCGTGGAAATACGCGCCGGACTCTATGGAGTTGCTCCAGTCCGGATGCGTGTAGGTCTCCAGGTCTGTACCCGGCGTGAGCACATTTACCAGCTTGGCCTTCCATCCGTGCCTGCGCTCATAAGCCGCGGTGCCGTCCAGCACGGCTTTGTTCGCGGCCAATTGCAGGTCTAGGTCCATGGTGGTGTAGATCTTTAGGCCCGCGCCGTGCACCGCGTCCGCACCGTACTCCTGCTCAAGCTGGCGGCGTACTTCCTCCACGAAGTAGGGCGCAACGGTGTTTGGCGTTTCTTCGATCTTCAATCCCACCGGTGCCTGCCGTGCTTCTTCAAACTGCGAGCGCGTGATGACGCCGTCGCCCAGCATTTCGCTAAGCACCAGGTTGCGGCGCTTCAGGGCGCGCTCCGGGTGCCGTGTGGGCGAGTACGACGTGGGCCCTTTGGGCAGTGCTGCCAGCAGCGCCGCCTCCGGCAGGGTCAGGTCGTGGGCATGCTTGGAGAAGTAGTACTGCGAACCGGCTTCGAAGCCGTACACACCGTTGCCCAGATAGATTTGGTTGGCATACAGGGCAAAGATCTGCTGCTTGGTAAAGTGCCTTTCAATCTGCACCGACAGTAGGATTTCCTGCAGCTTGCGCGTGATCGTCTGATCGGCGGATAAAAACAAGTTCCGCGCCAGCTGCATGGTCAGCGTGGACGCACCCTGCTTTTTGCCCTTGGATCGCAGATCGATATAAGCAGCGCCCGCCACGCGGAACGGGTTTACGCCGGCGTTTTCCTCGAAGCTCTTGTCTTCGATCGACAGGATGGCGTCATGCAGAACCTTCGGAAAGTTGCTGTATGGCACCACGATGCGGCGCTCCAAAGCGAACGAACCGAAGGTACGCCCCTTCACATCAAGTAAATCGGTCTTGGTGGACGGCCGGTAGTGCTCCAGGTCTTCCATCTGCGGAAGGTCGGCGGTGTTGACCAGCGTAAGGCCAAACAGGCACCCGAAGATCGCTGACGCCCCCATCAGCATGTAGAAGATGGCGCGTTTCGCCTTTTTGCGTGTGGGAAAGTAGCGCGCCCACCATGAGCGTAGAAATTGAGCGTGCTCACCCACGGGTCGCCGGTACACGGTATTGCGTTCCCGCTCGTTCGCGGTTTGTTCGTCGCGGGTGAACAGGCCTGGCACAGTGGTTACGGTAGCATGGCGAAGCTGCCCTGCGCCGCGCCGACAGTGTCGTTACGCTGTCCGGGTCTTGAGAATTTCCAATGCCTTGTTCAACTGTTCGTCAATCTTTGCGGCGGGCTTCACGGTAGGCATCACGGGCTTCGCGGCATTCACGGTCTGTGTGCTCGGCGCGCCGTCAGGGGTATCGTCTTCATCGTCGTCGTCCGGCATGGAAACATCCTGTACGGACGCAACAGCGACCGGCGGCGTCAAACCCTCATCCTGAAACTTCTTGCCGCTGGGCGTGCCGTACTTGGCCACCGTGAGGATCAGGGCCGCGCCGTCTGGCATTTCAAACGTGCGCTGCTGCGATCCGTCGCCAAAGGTCTTCTCCCCCACCAGTTCGCTGCGCTTGCTGTCCAGCAGCGCGCCTGCCACCAGTTCTGCCGCACCTGCCGTGCCGTGGTTCACCAGCGTGACCATGGGACCGGTTGCATTCACGTTCTTGCCCGGGTCTGCGGTGAAGGTCTGCTTGGCGACCTTTTGCCCTTCCAGTAAGGCAAGCGTGCCGGTTTTGATGAAGAGGTTAGCCATGCGCAGGGCTTCGGCATCGTCTCCGCTGCTTACATCACGCAAGTCCAACAGGATCTTCTTGGTGTTGGTGCGGCTCATGTTCTTGAGTTTCGCTTCCACCTGCTGCACGTGTTCGCGATCGATCACGGCAGGCTTGATGTACAGGATGCTCGCGCCTTCGTAGAACACCTCGCTGGTCGACGGCAGAGGAACTTCGGTGCGGGTCAGCGTCAACTTTTCCGGCGCGGGATGGCGAGGATGGATTACTGAGAGATTCAACGTACTGCCAGGCTGCCCTTCCAGCAGCAATCGAACCGAAGCGAGCGAGATCTCGTTCGTCTTCCGGTCTGCAATCTGCTCGATCACATCACCATCGTTCAGGTTTGCTCGGTCAGCCGGGCTTCCGGGCACAACGGACACCACGGTGGCGTAGCCGAACCGCTTGGCCACGTTGATGCCGACCTGCGCGCGGCCCGCACTGTGTGTCTTGTAGACCTTGTATTCTTCCGGCGAGAGATAGCTTGAATCAGAATCCAGATTCTCCAGCAGACCGCGCAGAGCGGCATCCGTCACCTTGCCCATATTCGGATCCACGACGTAGTCGCCCTGGATGTGCCGGAGCACCTCGCTGTACACCTGCATCTGGCGGTAGGCACCATCCTGCTGATCGCTGGCGGCGCGCACGCGATGGGTGTTCGCGCCAAGAAACATGGTCAGCAGCAACACGGCGGAGACGGCAAGCACAGACAGCTTCAGCGACTTTGGCATAGATGGGCGAACATCCTGGGCGAACAATGGCGGGCCGGTACCTAGCCTACCTCTGCGGGTTAGACGCGGACCCGGTCCGGATAGCATACGCCCTTGCCGGTCAGCGCTGGCACCCTGCTTTTCAATTGTGGTGGCGGTGAGTGGAATCGAACCACTGACCTACGGGTTATGAGTCCGTCGCTCTAACCATCTGAGCTACACCGCCGTGGTTCTCGCCTCTGCTGCCTGAGGGTATGTCAGCGGTCTACCGCCATGCACACGCGGGATCAGTGCCGCGCAACGACTCCTGTAGTTTACTGGAAGTCGGCCCCGGCTGAAAGTCCGCCGCGCCACGAAGCCGATGAGCGAAAGAACGGTCCTTGGCGTCATTCCGGCGCGGTTCCACTCCACCCGACTGCCCGGCAAGGTGCTGCGCCCACTGCTGGGCCGCCCCATGCTGCATTGGGTTGTGGAGGCCGCGCTGCGCTGCACGCAGCTAGACGAAGTGGTAGTGGCTACAGACAGCGAAGAAGTGCTGGCGCTGTGCCGCAGCCATGGCTGGCCCTGCGAACTAACCCGTCCGGACCTGCCCAGCGGCACCGACCGGATGCGTGCCGTGGCCCTGCGGCGCGCGGCGGACATTTACGTGAACATCCAGGGCGACGAGCCGCTGCTGCAGCCGGACCATCTTACCGCGCTGCTGCGGCCGTTCGAACTCGGCGCACATGTGGAGGCCACCACGGTAAAGACAGCCTGCGCGCCGGAGAACATCAGCAATCCAAATGCGGTGAAGGTTGTGACCGCTGCGGACGGACGTGCGCTCTACTTTTCGCGAGCCACCATTCCTTACGATCGCGACGGCACCGGTACCGCATACTGGAAGCACCTGGGCCTGTACGCGTACCGGCGCGAAGCGCTGATGCGCTTCGGCACCTTGCAGCCAAGCCCATTGGAACTCGTGGAGCGGCTGGAACAGTTGCGCCTGCTGGAGAACGGCCTGGCGCTTTATGTGGAGCCGGTGAAAATGGACACAGTAGGCGTGGACACGGAGGAAGACGTGATCCGCGTGGAAGCGTTGCTGCGCGAGCGCTACCCCACGCAAGCTGCTGCCGCCGTGGACAAAGCACCACGGAACACTTGATCATGGCCCTGTGATGAGAAACCCTTGCCTCAAGCGCATCTTGCGGTGCATGCTGCTTCTCGCCTACTCTGCGGCGCTGTCTTCTTCGCCAGCCGCTGCGCAGGTAGAGTACGTGGACCCCACCATCGGCAACGTGGGCATCCTGCTGGAACCGACGCGCCCGGCGGTGTACCTGCCCAACAGCATGGTGCGCATGTATCCGGTGCGGCCGGACGCGCTATCCGACCAGATTCAGTCGTTCCCGCTCACCATCAGTTCACACAGAATGCGCGAGTTGTTCAGCATCATGCCCGGTCCCGCCGCACCCGCCGCTTATGATCAAGAGCACTCGACACCATATTTCTACTCCGTCCGCTTTGACGGCTCACTGACCGGTACGGAGTTTTCTCCGAAGGAACGCGCAGGGTATTTTCGCTTCACCTTCCCGGACGGAAGGGCGACCGTTACCTTTCGCAACCGCCTGAAGGGCACGGTGCACGGCGAAGGCAGCGGTATCGCGGGCGAGGAAAACTTCGATGGGATGAGGGCTTACTTCTACGGCGAGTTCCAGCAACCGGTGCGGTTGGTAGGCGAGCGAGTTGGGGATGCAAGCCAGGTAATTGCTTCCGCGCGGAACACGGAGACGCTCGACTTCCGCTACGGCGTCTCCTTCATCGGCGTCCAGCAGGCAAAGGCAAATCTGCAGCGCGAAATCCCGGCCTGGGGCTTGGAGACGGTGCGCAACGCGGCCAAGGCGCGCTGGAATGCAACGCTGGGCCAGATTGCTGTAGAAGGCGGTACGGATATGCAGAAGCGGGTGTTCTACACCGCGCTCTACCGCAGTTCGGAACGCATGGTGAACATCACCGAGGACGGACGCTACTACAGCAACTTTGACCATGCCGTGCACGTCGACCCGCGCCCTTTCTACGTGGACAATTGGCTGTGGGACACCTATCGCGCGCTGGAACCGCTGCAAACGCTGCTGAACCCGGAAATGGAAGCCGACAAGCTTCAATCGTACGTCCGCATGTACCAACAGTCTGGCATCATGCCCACGTTCGCTACCGTAAGTGGCGACTACGCCTGCATGAACGGCAACCACGCCGCCGCCTGGTTTGCCGACGCATGGTGGAAGGGTGTGCGCAATTTCGACCTGCCGACCGCCTACGAGGGCGTGAAGAAGCGTTCTATCGACGTAACGATGCTGCCCTGGAGCCTGGCGCCGAAAGGGCCGCTGGACGACTTCTACCGCGACCACGGCTACATGCCCGCGTTACACCCTGGCGAAGCAGAGACGGTGCCAGGCGTCAGCCCCGGCGAGAAGCGCCAGCCAGTGCCGGTCACGCTGGCCAACAGCTTTGACGAGTGGAACATCGCCCAGCTTGCCAGGGTACTGCATCGGCCGGAGGACCATGCCTTCTATATGAAGCGCTCGGCCAACTGGAAGAACGTCTACCGCGCAGACAAGGGCATGATGTGGCCGAAGGACGCCGACGGCAAGTGGATCGAGCCCATGGATCCTAAGTTCGACGGTGGTATGGGAGCCCGTGACTTCTACGATGAAAACAACGGCTACACCTACACCTGGGACGTGGCGCACGACTTTGCCGGCCTCATCAGCCTGATGGGTGGCACGGTCAAAGCAGAGGCGAACCTGGATCAACTTTTCCGGGAACCGCTTGGCCGATCGAAATACGCGTTTCAGGCCAAGCTGCCCGATTCCACCTCAATGGCGGGCCAGTTTTCCATGGGCAACGAACCAAGTTTCGCCATCCCCTACATCTACAACCGTTTGGGAGCGCCGTGGAAGACGCAGAAGCGCGTCCGTATGCTGCTGGAATCCTTTTTTCCTGACTCTCTGCAAGGGATCCCGGGTGATGAAGACGGCGGCGGCATGAGCGCGTTTGTGGTCCTCTCGATGATGGGATTCTATCCCGTATCCGTGGGCATGCCGGTGTATGACCTGGGCAGCCCCGTGTTCACCAGGGTGACCATTCACCTGAGAAACGGCAAGGACTTCGTGATCGACGCACCGGGCGCGAGCCGCGACAACAAGTACGTGACCCGTGTGGAATTGAACGGCAAGGAGCTGCACCAGGTCTGGTTTCGGCACGCAGACGTTGCCGAAGGGGCGACCCTGAAGCTGACCATGAGCAACGTACCCGATCTCAAGCTCGGCGCAGACCCTGGCAGCTTTCCGCCGGATTCCATGCAGGTGAACCCGGCTGAGTTTGCCAACGCAAGATAGTTGCCACCACTTTCAACCGGCGGAGCTACAAAGCTTCATTGGTGATTCGCTTGGCGTGAAGAGTGCGTGATCCCTGCAGGAGCTGCGGGCTGCCGCGCTTGCCGGGCTGCGTTGGTTCCTTCGCTTCGCTCAGGATGACTTTTTGCGGTCACACGAATCAGGGGGTATCAGTCGCAGCCGAACGCTAGCGGCCGCGAAGCTTGCTCAGGCTCCGTCGGTCGCGCTTGGTGGGCCGCTCCACTCGATCCAGTTCAAACCACGGGTTACTTTTGCGCACCTCGGCTTCTTTCGCGCGCGCGACGATGCTCTCCACCGTCTCGCGGTATAGCGCCTGTGCCACCGTTGCCGGGCCGCGCACATCGCTCAGCGCCAGCACATCCACCGTGAATGTACCACTATCGTTGGTTGCGCTCAGACGATCGCCCACCTTTACCTCGCGGGCAGGTTTTGCCGGCTGGTCACGTAGCTTGACTCTGTTGTTTTCACACGCTTTTACGGCTAGCGCACGCGTCTTGAAGAAACGGGCAGCCCAGAGCCACTTGTCGAGCCGGACGGATTCCATCAGGGCGGGTCTAGAAGATCTTAAAGTGAATTGTCAGGTACTTCTTGGGATCGCTCCGAATGGTGTTGACCAGACTCTGCGAGTCAACTGCAAGCTTGTCCAGGTTGTGGTACAGCGCAGGGTCCTTCACCAGCAGTCCAGCTGTGCCCTCACCCTTGTCGATGCCTGTCATGATGTTGCTCACACGTGACACGGTGTCATTCAGCTTGTCAGCAAAGGCCTGGTTCTTGGTCAAGAGACCCAGCGCGCCTTTGCCCTGATCCGCTTCGGCCATAATGCTGTTGGCGTGTTGCAGTGTCGTATTCAGGTTGTTGTACAGCGTGTCGTCCTTGAGCAGCTTGCCTGCGCTGCCTTTACCCGCATCCAGGTCTGCGGCAATATGGTTTAGCTTGGCCGTGGTTGCATTCAGGTTGTTGTACATGGCGTCGTCTTTAAGCAACCTGCCGAGGGAACCCTGACCGTTGTTCAACCCCACTTCCAGCTTGTGCAGCTCGTCGATGGTCTCGTTCGCGCGACGGTAAAGAGTGTCGTCATAGATCATGCCGCCGATGGATCCCTTGCCGGAGGAAATGGTATCGACGATGCGATCCATTTTCGCAAGGATCACGTTGACGCTTTCCAGTGTGCCCTGGCTTGCCTTGACCACGTCCTGCAGGTTTGGGCTTTCCAACGTCTTCAACTCGTCGCCATCCTGCAGCTGCGGGCCCACCGCCGTCTGGCTGTTCAGGTCTACTACGGTATCGCCCAGTACGCCCACAGTGGAAAGTGCCGCCTTCGTATCTTTGTGCAAATCCGAGGCGTACTTACCATCCAGCTTCATCAACACCCGAATCGGCGTCAGCTTGCGGTTGGCGTCTGACACAACGGACACCTCCTTTACGGTGCCGATGGTGACGCCCTGCAGGTTGACCGCGGCACCATCCTTTACGCCTGCCGCATTTTCGAAGTAGGTGGTTACGGTCAGCTTGTGCGAGAAGATGCCGAGGCCCGATGAACTGGTCATAAGAAAGAGAAGCGCCATCAGCAAGGCCGCTGCTACCAGGACGATCACGCCCACCTTCAACTGCGACCACTTGACTTCACTCTGGCTGGGCATTCTGTCTCTTCGCTCCCCGGCCCCCGGGCAGCGGCGGCGTAGCCGCGGGACTCTGCCTTCCTGGACCTGTACAGCAATGGATGCAGAACCAGGTGGAGATGTTTCAAGATGCAGGGGCTTCACAAATCGCCGCGCGGCCGCCCTGACCCGTTCCGGTGCGTCAAACCGAGAGAGCCTGCTGTGCGCGAATCGGAAATAAGCACTAAAGTAGAAGGCATGGCGCGGCGAGCCTGCGCTCACCTCAACCCAGGACCGATTTTCATGGGCTTTCCCTTTCCTTGCAAGCTAGTGGCTGCCGGCAGCCTTTTCCTATGCGGAGCAGCTTCTGCCGAGGCGCAGCAGATGCGTGTGGTTCTTGATGGCGACGCCGCTCCCATTACTGTGCCGAAAGCCGGTATCTCACTGGACCTGTCGGCGATTGACAAGACCGTGAACCCCTGCACGGATTTCTACGCCTACGCGTGTGGCAATTGGCGTAAGAACAATCCCGTTCCCGCGGACAAGGTGCGTTGGGGCCGCTTTGACGAACTGGGCGAGCACAACCTGTACACCGTTTATGCTCTGCTGCAGCAGGCAGCGGATAAGCCTGCATCTCCCCTGCAAGTGAAGTACGGCAACTACTTCGCGGCCTGCATGAACGACAGCCTGGCCGACCAGCTTGGCGCAAAGCCCATACAGCCGGTCCTTGCACAGGTCGACGGCCTGGAGGACAAGGCCAAACTGGCGAAGCTGGTGGGCTCACTGGAAGATGCAAACGGCGTGAATCTTTTCTACGGCTTCGGTTCCGAGCAGGACCAGAAGGACAGCACCAAGCAGATCCCCGCGCTCTTCCAGGGAGGCCTGTCGCTGCCCGATCGCGATTATTACCTGCAGCAGGACGCGCGGATGAGCGGCATCCGGGAGAAGTATGTTGCACATGTGACAAAGATGTTTGTGCTGCTTGGCGACACTCCGGAACAGGCTGCAACGGAAGCGGCCGCCGTGATGAAGATAGAAACGGCGCTTGCCGAAGGGTCCTTGCCACGTGTGGAACTGCGCGAACCGGCAAACGTCTACCACATGGAGACTCTTGCAGAACTGCAGACGATGACACCCGGTTATAAGTGGGCTGACTACTTCGGCAGCATCCGCCAGCCGGTGACCACACTTAACGTCGCCACGCCAAGGTATTTTGCCGCGATGAACGCTCAGGTCGACAACGCGTCGCTGCCCGATCTGAAGAGCTATATCCGCTGGCACATTGTGCATGCGGCGGCTGGAAACCTTTCCAAACCGTTTGACGACGAGAATTTCGCGTTCTTTGCGCAGACACTTGGGGGACAGAAAGAACAGGCACCCCGCTGGAAGCGCTGCACTCAAGCCACCGACCGGGCCTTGGGCGAAGCCGTGGGCCAGGACTGGGTGGCGAAAAACTTCACGCCAGAAGCCAAGGCAAACATGCAGGAACTGGTACGTCAGTTGGAGGCCGCGCTGGGCGAAGATATCCAGAACCTCGACTGGATGAGCGCTGCCACGAAGGTGGAAGCACAGAAGAAACTTGCGGCCTTTCGCGACAAGATCGGCTATCCGGAGACCTGGCGCGATTACAGCACCATCACGGTAAAGCGGGATGACCGCGTGGGCAACGCGGCTCGAGTGGCCGTATTCAATGACCGCCGCGACTTGGCGAAGATTGGCAAGCCGGTCGATGAGAAGGAGTGGGGTATGACACCGCCCACGGTCAATGCTTACTACAACCCATCGATGAACGACATTAACTTTCCTGCAGGCATCTTGCAGCCACCGTTCTACGATTTCAAGATCGATCCCGCGGTCAACTTCGGTGCCATTGGCGTTGTCATCGGCCACGAGATGACACATGGCTTTGACGATGAAGGCAGCCAGTATGACGCGCAAGGAAATGTGCGTAGCTGGTGGACCCCTGAGGACAAGGCGGCTTTCGACAAGCGGACAGACTGCGAAGTGAAGGAGTATGGCGCCTTTGAGCCAGTTTCCGGATCGAAGCTGAACGGCAAGCTCACGCTGGGCGAAAACACGGCAGACAACGGTGGCCTGCAGGTCTCGTATATGGCCCTACATAAGGAGCTCGCCAAGCTGGGGCCGGACGCCGCCACCAAGAAGATTGATGGCTACACGCCCGATCAGCGCTACTTTCTGGGTTTTGCGCAGGTATGGTGCGAGAACACCCGCGACGAGACAGCGCGAGTGCGAGTGAAGACCGATCCTCACTCGCCTGGGCGCTTCCGCACCAATGGTTCCGTGCAGAACTCGACCCGCTTTGCCGAGGCGTTTAGCTGCAAGCAGGGCGAACCCATGGCACCGGTGAACGCCTGCCGCGTCTGGTAGTCCGCAACCATACATGTGCTATAGCAGCCGATCGCAACAGTTGCAATCGGCTCCTGTAGCTTATAAGCGCTCTAAAGCGTGTGGATGATGTCGAACCGATCCAGGTTCATCACCTTGTGCCAGGCTGCGACAAAATCCTTCACGAACTTTGCGTGTGCGTCCGAGGCTGCATAGACCTCGGACAGAGCGCGGAGTTGAGCGTTGGAGCCGAAGATCAGGTCGGCGCGCGTTGCCTTCCACTTCACTTCGTTTGACTTCCGTTCTCTACCTTCAAACGTGTTCTTGCCGCCGTCCATGGGCTTCCACACATACTTCATGTCAAGCAGGTTGACGAAGAAGTCATTGTTCAGTGTGCCGGGATGCTCCGTGAAAACGCCAAATTCTGTGCTCTCGTAGTTGACGTTCAACGCCCGTAGACCGCCGATCAGCACGGTCAGTTCCGGTGCCGTCAGCCGCAACAGTTGCGCCTTGTCCAGCAACGCGACCTCCGCTGGTTCCGGATCCGCGTAACCGTAGGAACGGAAACCATCCACCATCGGTTCAAGTACGGAGAACGACTCCACGTCAGTCTGCTCCTGCGTGGCATCGGTCCGGCCCGGCGTGAATGGCACAGCCGTTTCGATGCCTGCGTCCCTGGCGGCTTTCTCTATCCCGGCAGCGCCCGCAAGCACAATCAGATCGGCTAAGGAGATTTTCTTGCCACCGTTCGCGCCAGCGTTGAACTCGGTCTGAATCTGCTCCAGCTTTCTGAGCACACCCGACAATTTCTCCGGTTGGTTCACCTTCCAATCCTTTTGAGGGGCCAAGCGGATGCGCGCTCCGTTCGCTCCTCCACGCTTGTCAGAGCCGCGGAAGCTGGAAGCCGAAGCCCACGCGGTCGACACCAAGTCCGAAACCGACAGCCCAGAAGCGAGAACCTTTTCCTTCAAGTCCTTGATGTCCGCCTCGTCCACAAGTGGATGGTCCACGGACGGGATCGGGTCCTGCCAAATCAGCACCTCTTTCGGCACCTCAGGCCCCAGGTAACGAGCAGTTGGTCCCATGTCGCGGTGCGTCAGCTTGAACCAAGCACGCGCAAAAGCATCCGCAAACTTCTCGGGATGCTCGTGAAATTCACGCGAAATCTTCTCGTAAATCGGGTCGGCAAGTAGCGCGACGTCGGAGGTCAACATGCCCGGCTGATGTTTCTTGTTTGAATCGTGGGCATCCGGCACCGTATTCGCACCGCCGTCGCCCTTCGGCTTCCATTGGAACGCACCACCCGGGCTCTTGGTCAGTTCCCACTCGTACTTGAACAGGTGATCGAAGTAGTCGTTCGTCCATTCGCGCGGCTTTGTTGTCCAGGTTACTTCCAAGCCGCTGGTGATCGAGTCGCCGGCGATGCCGGTCTTGTATGCGCTCGACCAGCCAAGCCCCTGATTCTCAATCGGCGATGCCTCAGGGTCGTGATCCAGGTGATGGCCCTCGCCCGCGCCGTGCGTCTTGCCGAAGGTATGGCCGCCCGCGATAAGCGCGACCGTCTCTTCATCGCTCATAGCCATACGCCCGAAGGTGACACGGATGTCGTGCGCCGATCCCGCTGGATCGGGCTTGCCCTCGGGCCCCTCCGGGTTCACGTAGATCAGGCCCATGGTCGTTGCGGCCAGGGAATTGGCAAGTTCGCGCTCGCCGGAGTAGCGCTTATCCGTACCCATCCAGGTGTTTTCGGCACCCCAGTTCACGTCTTGATCCGGTTCCCACACGTCAGGCCGTCCACCGGCAAAGCCAAAGGTCTTGAACCCCATGGTCTCCAGAGCCACATTGCCCGCGAGTATCATGAGGTCGGCCCACGAGACTTGCTTGCCGTACTTCTGCTTCACCGGCCAGAGCAGGCGGCGTGCACGGTCCAGATTCACGTTATCAGGCCAACTGTTCAAGGGTGCAAACCGCTGCTGACCGCGACCGCCGCCACCGCGACCGTCATAGGTGCGATAGGTTCCAGCGGCGTGCCATGCCATACGGATCATGAGCGGGCCATAGTGTCCAAAATCGGCTGGCCACCAATCCTGGGAGTCGGTCATGACCGCAGCAAGATCGTTCTTAAGCTGCCAATAGTCGAGCTTCTTAAACTCTTCCGCGTAGTCGAACTCCTCATTCATCGGGTTGGACAGGCTCGAGTGCTGGTGCAGCAGATCCAAACGGAGATGGTTCGGCCACCAATCGCGATTGTTCATCGGTGCGTGCCGCTCAGAAACCATGCTCGCCGGCTTCGTGCCCGCAGTGTGATCAAACGGACAAGTTGCTTGGCCCGCTCCCTGCGCATTCGTCTCTGACTTGGATTCGGCTGTGTATTCGGTCTGTTCGATGTCCATACAATCTCCTTACAATGTTGCCGCTCGCAGGCGTCGAAAGCACCCAGCATGCTCAGCGCTTTCGACTCTAGCACCCACACAATCATAGGTCCAATATTTGACCATCACGCGTAGTATAGGAATCACCTATGGAGCTTCATCAGCTTCGCTACGTCTGCGCCGTTGCCGACACCGGCACCTTCAGCAGGGCCGCGGAACGTTGCGGAATTGCACAGCCTTCGCTTTCACAACAAATTCTCAAATTGGAAGAGGAAGTGGGTGCCAAACTCTTTGACCGGCTCGGGCGCGGTATCCGCCTCACCGAAGCTGGACGTGGCTTTTTGCCGCACGCACGTTCGGTGCTCGAACAGATCGACCTTGCCCGCACGAGCATTTCCAGCACGCAAGCAATAAGCGGCAGTGTCAGCCTGGGTGCAATCCCAACGGTTGCTCCTTACCTGATCCCACGCTACACTGTCGCATTTTCAAAGCTGCACCCAGATGCACGGCTACGCATCGTGGAGGAAACCACACCCGTCCTCATTGAGAGCCTGCGAGATCTCTCCATTGACTTTGCGCTTCTGGCGCTTCCCCTTCGTCATAAAGACCTGAACCTAGTTCCTGTGAGGACGGAACCGCTGCTTGCCGCCCTGCCGGAAACACATCCGCTCGCGGGCAGGGCTTCCCTTGCGCTCACCGAGTTGCGGGGAGAACCATTTGTCATGCTGCGCGACGGTCACTGCTTTCGCGATCTGAGTCTGCAGGTCTGCGGAAGCGCGCGCGTTCACCCGCAGATCGCGTTCGAAAGTGGACAGTTCAGCAGCGTGCTCGGCATGGTTGCTGCGGGGATAGGTATTTCACTTGTGCCGGCAATGGCAGTGGATCGCACAACATCGTGCCGCTTCCTTCGACTAAAAGAACACAACGCTTCCCGAACCGTTGTGTTGGCTTCGCTCCGCGGACGAAGCTTCAATGGCGTGCAACAGGCATTGCTGTCGTGGATACAAGCGCAGTCAAGAAAGCACGGGCGAAACACAGAACCCGCCTAAACGCTACTTAGGGCCTCCCTCAGTGGCCCTGTCCGGTACAAGGCGTCGGCTCGACACCCCGCGAGCAGATTGCAGCCTGCGTCATGGCTCAATGCGTCACGAGCCATGGCGACCGAACCGGCTGCATTGTGGAACTGCACCTGCCACTCCCGCCCAAACACTCGTTCATGAGTGCACCTGGGGTTCGCCGTTCATGACTCTCTTCGATGAGTGCTACAAACCGAACACGCTCCCGACATGACGTGGAGAGCGCGTCCGGTGCGAACTGGTCGGCCGCAAAAACGATGGAACGCCGAACCACTACTTCTTCGCATGCTTTGCGATGATCTGATCTGCGATTTTTGCGTAGACGGGCTGTGGCAGGATGCCGTGCGAGACCAATTGCGTCTTCATCATGTAGGGACGCCCGTCAACGATGCGCTTCGCGTAGGCATCCCCGATCCCGGTCAGCTGCTTTAGCTGATCCGGCGTGGCAGTGTTGATGTCCAGAAGATCCGTTTTGTCCGGCTTCTGGGCCGCTGCGCTGGTCACGGGAGCTGCTTTTGAGGCGGGCGTTTGCGACGGAAGCATCTGCGCGGCAAACAGCAGGAAACATATCCACAGGGTACGGCGCGCGTTCATGATCAGCGGAACACTCCTTTTCGGCTTTGGTGTGAAGCGTTACCAGCCAACAATACGCCTGACTGCACGGATTCTGCCACCTGGAAGCTCCTTTTTGTACCATAAACCGCCGTCGCGATTGACATCGCGCATCGCACTCACTAGGCTTAAGCGAGTCATGACCAACGGCATGCACCATCGCAAACACGTTCCTAGTGCGCATCACGCGCCGGCGGCCGTGTTCTGTGTTAACGCATAAGACGCACACAGAATGACTAAGCCCGCCAGAGCGCATCGCCGGCGGGCTTTGTTGTGTCCGCCGCCACATAAACACAGGAAACGCAAATGAGCGCAACGAAATCCACCATTCCCTCCATTGACTTTTCTAAAGCAGACGGGCTCGTTCCCGGCATTGTGCAGGACGCACGCACCGGCGAAATGCTGATGCTCGGCTTCTTAAACGAAGAGAGCTACCGCCTGACGCTCGAAAGCGGCTTTGTCACCTTCTGGTCGCGCACCCGCGGCAAGCTGTGGATGAAGGGCGAAACCAGCGGCAACCGCCTGCGCATCGTCACCGCCACCACCGACTGCGACACCGACGCCCTACTGTTTCGCGTGCATGTGGAAGGCGATGGCCTGGTGTGCCACGAGGGCACAGTCAGCTGCTTCACCAAACCCATCCCGATGAGCACAACCTTATGAACCGTATCACTCGGCCTGCCTTGTACGGCCAGGTGATGAGAATGACGCAGAAACGGTGGCGGTCCGAATCAGGGCCAACGGTCCGAATCAGTGCCAACAGTCCGAATCAGGATCAACGGTCCGGAACAGGGCCGAAGGCTCGAAACAGGGCCAAAGGCCCGATCACATAACAGCCTAGGCCAAAGGCCTAGGTAACTGCCAGACAAACCCTGAGCGCTGAAGGCGCGACACATAGAGCCTCTCGCAAGCCTGCCAAACAACAACACACATGCGGCCCCACCGCCGAGATTAACCCTCAAACGGAGACACAAGCACGTGAGCAACACACTGAAACTCGGCATCCCCAAGGGCTCTCTGCAGGACGCGACTATCGACCTGTTCAAGCGCGCCGGATGGCAGATCTTTCCCAGCGGCCGGTCGTACTTCCCCTCCATCAACGACCCGGAGATCGAGTGCATGCTGGTCCGCGCGCAGGAGATGGCACGCTACGTGGAACACGGCGCGCTGGACGCGGGCCTGACCGGCAACGACTGGATTCTCGAGAACCTCGCCGACGTGACACGGGTAACCTCCCTAACCTATTCCAAGCAGAGTCGCCAGCGCGTCAAATGGGTGCTGTGCGTGCCTGAGGATAGCCCCTTCCAGAAGCCGGAGGACCTCGCAGGCAAGGTCGTCGCCACCGAACTGGTGGAGTACACCAAGCGCTACTTCGCCGAAAAGAACATTCCCGTCACCGTCGAGTTCAGCTGGGGTGCGACAGAGGTGAAGCCGCCCATGCTGTGCGACGCCATCGTGGAGGTGACCGAGACCGGCAGCAGCCTGCGCGCCAACCGCCTCCGCATCATCGAAACGCTGATGGAGAGCGAAACGCAGCTCATCGCCAACAAGAGCGCCTACACAGACGCCTTCAAAAAGCAGAAGATTGACAACCTGGCCCTGATGCTGAACGGCGCTATCAATGCGCTGTCGCAGGTCGGCCTGATGCTGAACGTGCCCAAGTCCAACCTGGACCACGTGCTCAGCGTTCTGCCCGCGCTCTCCTCGCCCACCGTCTCACATTTGAAAGACGAGAACTGGGTCGCGGTCAACACCATCCTCGACGAAAACACCGTCCGCGACGTCATCCCCAAGCTGAAAGCAGCAGGCGGCAGCGGCATCGTGGAGTACCCGTTGAGCAAGGTCGTGCTGTGATTACTTCAGGACTACGCGTTGCCCTGTTTGTCGCTTCGATACTAGCGATTGTTGGTTTTTGGGTTCTCACGTACCGCCATGTGACAAAGCTACGCAAGTCCGGTCGCAAAGCTACAGCTGATGTTTTGGAAGTCAGATACCTGCGCCGAATCGAGAGCGGCGTTCAAGTAGGACTCGGCCTGCGCTTGCAAGACGAAGAGAAACAAGTACTCTCTACAGTCTCTACAGCCGACTCGAAAGATTCCTTCAGAGTAGGCCAATGCGTGATCGTGCACATAAGTGAGTCAGACCCTAACGACATAGTTGTGGATGAACCCGGCCGAGTCTACGGTAGGCCGTCAAGATTGCGGGCTGAAGGCCCGCGACATAATAGCCTGGGCCGAAGGCCCAGGTACCGCGCCACCAAGAATCTGCGGGCTGTAGGCCCGCGCTAAACGCCGAGGCAAGCACCAATGAAGATCATGAAAACCACAGGCCGCGACCAAAAGGCGGCGTACGCACTACTCGCCACGCTGGAACGCCGCGGTGCGGTTAAAACCGCCGAGGTCGAACCCACCGTCCGCAAGATCATGCAGGACGTGCGCAAGGGCGGCGACAAGGCCCTGCTGAAGCTCGCCGCCAAGTTCGACGCGCTGCAGCCGAAGCAGCCGCTGCGCGTGAGCCAGGGCGAGATGCTGGACGCGTGGAACAGCACGCCGCAGGCACTGCGCGACGCTATGACAACCGCGGCAGACAACATCCGCAGCTTTGCCGAGCAGCAAAAGCCCGACGAGTGGACCACGGAGAACACGCTCGGCGTCACGGTCGGCCAGATTGTGCGGCCGCTCGAGTCGGTGGGCTGCTA